>NZ_JBEYER010000046.1:1325-57955 GCF_040634005.1 Micromonospora sp. NPDC007271 | reverse complement strand
GTGCTGCGGGCGCTCGGCGTCGGCGACCTGGCGACGGCCGTGCCGGCGCTGCGCGGCCTGCGGGCCGGCCTTCCCGGCCGGGAGCTGGTGCTGGCCGCGCCGGCCTGGCTGGCGCCGCTGGCCGACCTGGCCGGCGTGGTCGACCGGGTGCTGCCCACCGACGCGCTGGCCGACCGGCCGCCCTGGCCGGTGCCGCCGCCGGAGGTGGCGGTCAACCTGCACGGCCGGGGGCCGGACTCGCACCGGATGCTCGCCGCCACCCGGCCCGGCCGGCTGCTCGCCTTCGCCAACCCCGAGGCCGGGCACGCCGACGGCCCGGCCTGGGACGACGACGAGCACGAGGTCCGCCGCTGGTGCCGGCTGCTGCACTGGTACGGCCTGCCGGCCGACCCGGCCGACCTGGCGCTGCGCCGCCCGCCGGCGCCCGGGGCCCGGGCCGGCGCCACCGTGCTGCACCCGGGCAGCAAGATCCCCGCGAAGCGCTGGCCGGCGGACCGGTTCGCGGCGCTCGCCCGGGCCCTGGCCGGGCGGGGCCACCGGGTGGTGCTCACCGGCTCCGCGGCGGAACAGGATCTCGCCGGCCGGATCGCCCGCGCCGCCGGCCTGCCGCCGGACGCCGTGCTCGCCGGCCGGACCGACCTGGCCGATCTGGCCGCGCTGGTGGCCGACGCCCGGCTGGTGGTCAGCGGCGACACCGGGGTGGCCCACCTGGCGACCGGGTACGGCACGGCGTCGGTGGTGCTCTTCGGCCCGGTGCCGGCGGAGCAGTGGGGGCCGCCGGCGGACCGGCCCCGGCACCGCGTGCTCGGCGTCAAGCACCGGCTGGAGTCGGAGCGGCATCGGAACGGCCCCGGCGGGGTAGGGATCCATCCGGCATTGGCGGCCATCGGCGTCGACGAGGTGCTGGCCGCGGTGGACGAGGTGGAAGGGGCGGTGCGGGTCTCCGGTGCGATTGCGGCGAAGTGATCCGGGCAGGCCGGGGTACGGACGCCGGCGGCGCGGCAAGGGCTGGCTCTTCGTCGACCCGAAGGGCGAGCCGGTCCGCGGCCCCGACGAGCTGGCCCGGCTGCGCCAGCTCGTCATCCCGCCGGCCTGGCAGGACGTCTGGATCTCGCCGTACCCGAACGGGCACATCCAGGCCACCGGCATCGACGCGGCCGGGCGCAAGCAGTACCTCTACCACCCGCTGTGGCGGCAGAGGCGGGACGAGGCCAAGTTCGACCACGTGCTGGAGGTGGCCCACCGGCTGCCGGTGCTGCGCGACCGGGTCGACCACGATCTGGCGCTGCGTGGGCTGCGCCGGGAGCGCGTCCTCGCCACCGTCGCCCGGCTGCTGGACATGGGCATGTTCCGGGTCGGCAACGAGCAGTACGCCACCGGCGACGACCCCACCTTCGGCGTGTCCACCCTGCGCCCGGAGCACGCCCGTTCCCGGGGCGGCTGCGTGGTCTTCGAGTTCCCGGCGAAGGGCGGCGTCGAGCAGGTACGCCGGATCGAGGACCCCGAGCTGTGCCGGGTGCTGACCAACCTGCGCCGCCGGCGGCGGGCCGAGGAACGCCTCTTCGGCTACTGGGACGGCCGGAGCTGGCGGGACGTGCGCAGCGACGAGGTGAACGACTACCTGCGCGACGCCAGCGGCGGGGAGATGACCGCCAAGGACTTCCGTACCTGGCACGCCACCGTGCTGGCCGCCACCGAGCTGGCGACGGCCGGCGCGCAGCGCTCGGCCACGGCCCGCAAGCGGGCGGTGGCCGCGGTGATGCGTTCGGTGGCCGAGCTGCTCGGCAACACGCCGACCGTGGCGCGTACGTCCTACGTGGATCCGCGGGTGGTGGACCTCTACCACGACGGCGTGGTGGCCCCGGTGGAGCCGGAGATGCCCCGGCAGGCGGTGGAGAAGGCCGTGCTGGTGCTGCTGGAGGAGAGCTGACCGGCCCCGTCGGCAGTCCTGGGGGAAGGCATGACGGGGCCGGAGACCCGCGTGGCCGCCGGTGGCCGGCGGCACCGGCACCGGGCGGTCGCCCGCGACGGAAGGGTCGCGGGCGCCTCGCCACGGCCCCCCGATACCACTGGGCCGCGCCGGTCTCCCGTCCGTCGGCCCGCGATCAGTATGTCGGGTCCGGGTTGACCACGGACGCCGGAGTGTTGACGATGCGTGCCCGTTCGAGGTGCCGCGCCCGGTACGCCTGGGGGGTCTCCTCCTGCGCCGCCCGGAACGCCCGGCTGAAGTGCGCCTTGTCCCGGAACCCCCAGCGGCCGGCGATCGACTGGATGGGCAGGTCCCGCAGGGTCGGGTCGGCGAGGTCGCGCCGGCATCGTTCCAGTCGCTGGTCCCGGATGTACGCCGCGACGGTGGTCTCCTCGGCCTCGAAGAGCCGGTGCAGCGACCGGACCGAGATGTGGTGCGCGTCGGCGATGAGCTGCGGGCTCAGCGACGCCTCACCCAGGTGCTGGCGGATGTGGGAGCGGACCTGGGCCAGCAGCGCGCGGCGGCGTACCTCGGTGGGCACCGCGTCCTCGGAGACCAGGTGCCGGCCGAGCATGGTGGAGAGCAGGTCCAGCCCGACCCCGGCCAGGCGCTCGGCGTCCGCGGCGTGGTACTGCTCGGGATGATTGGTGAGCTGGATGAGGTAGTTGGCCAGCAGCGCCCCGACCCCCTCGGTGCCGGACATCCGCGCGGCGAACAGCGGGGCGAGCCGACGGTGTGGCAGCGGCAGCGCGTCGTACGGGAGGAAGGCGACGATCGAGCTGACGGGGGCCCGGCGGTCGTCGCCGCGGTGGCTGAGTTCCTGCGGGCGGGCGCAGTCGTAGAAGGTGAAGTCGCCGGGGCGGCAGATGCCGCGCTGCCCGTCCTGGTCGGCGATGCCGGTGCCGGTGAGGGTCAGCGCGAGCAGGTAGTAGTCCGCGTCGGAGCGCTGGATCAGCTTCCGGGTGCGGATCCCGTCCAGCGAGGGGTAGCGGTGGCGGACCAGCTGTATCGGCCCCAGGTCGAGGAACTCCGCCCGCGCGACGAAGTCGTCGGCGTGCTCGGTGCGGATCCGCATGAGCGCGGGCGTGGTGGCGAGCATGTCCAGCCACAGCCCGAAGCGGTCGGCGGCGGGCACCTGCTCGGTGTCGAAAATCTGGCGATTCATCCCTGTGTCCATGCCGCGACCCCCGTGGTTCGTCCCCCTCCATCCTCGACGACGCCCCACGAGGCCGCGGTGGGGCCGTCGTGGGGCGCCGGGGGGTAGGGCTCGGGCGCGTCCGCGATCAGTCGTTCAACACCTGGGCGAGGCGGTCCCGGAAGGCCCGCTCCGACTCGCTGACCACGTCGCCGCCGAGGCCCAGGAGGCCGCCCGTGACGGCCGCGGCGACCACCTGCTCGGCGATCTCCACCAGCCAGTGCCGGTACGCGCCGGCCTGCCCCTCGTCCACCTTGCCGGCCAGCAGGGCCGACGCCTGCGCGGCCCGGGCGAGCACGTCGTCGATCATCGCCTGCGGGTCGGCGGGCTCGATGGCCGGCAGCTCGGCGCCGATCTCCGGGTCGCCGACCCGCGAGACGACCTCGCCGGCCACGGCGGCCACCAGCGAGCTGGCCGACTCGCGTCCCGCGGCGATGGCCTCCAGCCCGGCGGCGTTCTCGGCCATCGTGCGGCGGGTGCCGTCGGACTCGGCCGCGCTCGCCGCGCTGAGAACGGACTGCGGCAGCCCGACCAGCAGCCCCCACTCCTCGTCGGAGAAGCCGAATTCGGTGTACGCCGGCTGCTCGATCACGATCAAGCCCCTCTCGCCTCGGTGCTCGTGTGTGGACGGCACGTGTCGGTGCCCGGGTCAGCTCACGAATTTGAATAAGAATGCCCAGTGATTCTATGGTCACGATGTTCGTTGGGCGGCTGGGTAGGATGCGGTCGCCGGAGGATCGGCGTCGCCTGTTGGCCGAGTCCGGGCAGTGCCAAGGCCAGGCTGGTGGTCGGTGAGTCGGAAGATGTCCTTGTCTGAGGGCGAGGCCCTGCGCACCGCGTGCGCTCGCGCGCTGCTGCGATCGGGGGTGGACGAGAAGTCCGGTGAGGTCCTGGTCCCGGTGGTGCTTGCCGAACGTGTCGGTTGGTGCGCCGATCTGGTAGCGGGCATGGTGGGCGCCCTGATCGGCGAGCACTGGAACGCGGTTGACGTTAATGCGCTCGCCTCCGGGGTGGACGCAGGTGGGCGGAGGTTGCCGTCGAACGCGTGGGTGGCCTTGCGGCGTCTGGGCTGGACCGCCACCATGCCCGAGGGCGTGAAGGTCAACGACCGGATTGTGCGGATGGCGCAGGAGTAAGCGGGACGGGTTCTGCGTTCGGTGAAGTGGCGTGCTGATGTGACCGCCGGTGTGTTGGCGACCTGGCCGACCGATCCGCGCCAGCGCACGCGGCAGGAGTGGGAACAGGTACGCACGGCGATCCCGGGCGGGGAGGGCCTGCCGTCGAGTGTCATCAAGGGCCGGACCCGGCAGGCCGCCACGTTCGCCAAGGCCAATGGGCGTCTGCCGGTGGACGTGTTCGAACTCGAAGGCGCCCCGAGGGTTCCGCGAATGCTGTTGCTGGCCGCGTGTGACCGGCAGCAGGCCACCATCGAACGCAGCGACACCCACCCGGGCAGAGTCCTGTTGCGGTTGCAGCTGCCTACCCGTGCGGATCCGCGCTCGTATCGGGACTGGACATGGGTGGCATGCCCGATCACGCTGCCGCCCACCGTCCCTGCCGGCGCGGTGTTACACCTGCCCACCCTCCGTGTCACCGGCGGCAAGGTACGCGCTGATGTCGCCTACACGCACCCGGTGCCCAAGGCCCGGCGTGCCGGGCACACGGTGGCGGTCGGCGTGGACTGGGGGCTTAACACCCTGTTGTCCGCCGGAGCCCTACGCCTGCACGAGGACGGGCGAATCACCGCCTTGGGGGCCGGCGGCCAGTTCCGCGCCGCCGGTGTCTTGGCCAAACAGCACCGCCTACGCCGGCACAGTGAACGGTTGCACGCCAAGGCCGACCAGTACGCGCGGCTGATCGACGGCCGTCCCGACGAGCATCTGACCGCGAAACACGAGCTGCTGGGCGGCGAGATCCGCCACGTGTCCGAGCGCCGCTCGAACCTGAACGACGCGCTCGCCTGGGCTGCCGCCCGCTGGACGGTGGACCAGGCGATCACCGCCCGGGCGACCGTCATCTACCTGGAAGACCTGCGGTCGATGGAAGCACGGGGCATGGGCCGCACCATGAACACGCGCCTGTCCCAGCAGGTCCGCGGAAAGATCGTCGACCGCATCCGGCACCTCGCCGCCGAGACCGGTATCGCCGTGGTCACCGTCCCCGCCCGCAACACCTCCAAAAACTGCCCCCACTGCCTCACCCCACTGCGGCACTGCAAAGCCCCCGACCAGCCGACCGTCGCGGGATGGAAATGGGCCATCTGCCCCAACCAGTCCTGCGGCTGGCAGGGCGACCGCGACCACGGGGCATGGCGGCGTATCGCCGCCCGAGGACTCACCCACCAGGCCAAGACCGTCACCGACAAGACCAGCGGGAACATGGTGATCCGTACGGTCGTGGACGCGCTCGAAGCCACCGCCGTCGTCACCCCCACCACGACCAGCCGGAGGGACCGGTCCAAGACCGGCCCCACCCGCCACCACACCTCACGCCCCGCGCCCAGGCGACGCAGGGCACCCTCCCCCACCCGGCCCCACGGCCGGGCGGGCAAGCGTCCGGAGGGACACGCACCAACGGACCGGCTCAAGCTGCCCCGCGCAGCCCACCGACACCAGGGCGTGACCACGATCAGCACACCCACCATCGGCCACCGGCCGCGAGGAGCAGCACTGGGCGCGGGATTTCATCTCCATGCCCACGCAACCCCACCCAGGTGGGCAACGATTTCGGAAACTCAATCCGCCGCAGGATCGCTTAGCTGATCAGAGACGCTAGTCCCTTGTCAACAGGCTCTGTTCGGACACCACCGGCACGGACAGCGTCTTGTAGCCCACCTCGTCGAAGAGCACCGTCATCCGGTCCTCCTCGTAGCTCAGCACCAGGCCGGGACCCCACTCCGGGTGCCGCACCTGGCTGTGCACCGGGAACGGCCCGACCGACCCGTCGCCGGCCACACTGGTGCCGGCGTGGCAGTTGTCGCAGTGGCCGCAGACCTCGGTCATCTGCTCCCCGAAGTACGCCAGCAGCGCCTGGCCGCGGCAGCCGGCGGTCTCCGCGAAGGCGCGCATCATGTCGGTACGCGACCGGGTGACGGTCCGCTGCCGTTCCGCCTCGGCGAGCGCCGCCCGGCCGGACTCGGCGGCCGGTGGGGCGTACCGGGGGGCGGCGATCCGCTGCCGGCCGCGCGGCTCGGCGGCGCCCACCTGCTCCAGCAGGGACAGGTACTGGCCGAGCTTGCGCGGTCCGAGGCCGGTCAGCTCGCGCAGCTCCTTGCGGGTCCGGGGCTGGGTGCGCAGCAGGGCGGCGAGTTCCCGCAGCTCCTTCTCGTCGGGCAGGCCGCCGCTGAAGTAGCGCTGCAGGCCGACGTCCTCGGCCCGCCACAGCAGCAGGACCCGGGCCGGCGACCCATCTCGGCCGGCGCGACCGATTTCCTGGAAGTAGCTGTCCGGTGAGTCGGGCAGTGCCAGGTGCGCCACCCAGGCGATGTTCGACTTGTCGATGCCCATGCCGAAGGCCGAGGTGGCCACCATGATCGGCACCCGGTCGGCGAGGAACGCCTCGTGCAGCTCGTGCCGGGCGCCGGCGGGCATGCCGCCGTGGTAGCACTGCGCGGGGAAGCCCGCGTCGGTCAGCCGCCGCGCCAGTTCCTCGGCCGCCCGCCGGGTCGGCACGTAGCCGATGCCGGGCCGCTCGTCGTCGCGGAGCAGGGCGATCAGGCGCCGCCACCGGTAGTCGTCCGTGGGGCAGTGCGCCACCTCGAGGAAGAGGTTGGGTCGGTCCAGCCCGGAGACCACCACCTCGGGGTCACGCAGCCGCAGCCGGGCGATGATGTCCTCGCGTACGGGCGGGGACGCGGTGGCGGTCAGGGCCACCACCGGCGGCCGGCCGATGCCTTCGATCAGGTGCCCGAGCGCCAGGTAGTCCGGGCGGAAGTCGTGCCCCCAGGCGGAGATGCAGTGCGCCTCGTCGACCGCGACGAGGGCCGGCCGGAGCGAGCGGATCTGGGCCGCCCGGTCCGGACTGGTGAGCGCCTCGGGCGTGATGAACAGGAACTCTGCCCGCCTGCGGCGGAGCTCCTCGATCGCCTCGGCCTGCTGGTTCGCGTTCTCGTCGGAGCTGATCCGGACCGCCCGCAGCTCCGGGCGTTGCCGTTCGTTGAGCGCCGCGATCTGGTCCTGTTGGAGGGCGAGCAGCGGGGAGACGACCACGGTGGGTCCGGGGATCAGGCTGGCCGGGATCTGGTAGATCGCCGACTTGCCGGCGCCGGTGGGCAGGACCACCAGCGAGTCGCGCCGTTTCATGACCGCGCGCATGGCGGCCAGTTGGTGGGGCCGCAGCGCGGTCCAGCCGAAGAGGTTGCGCGCCGCGCGGCGCAGGGTCGTCGCGTGCGTGGGCAGGTTCATCAGTGGCCGCAGGTACCCGCGCCGATCAGGGCCGAAACCGGGCCGGGTGTTGACGCGCGACTATGGCCGGTCCATTATGAATGGACGTTCATGAACAGCTGTTCATTAGGGGGTCGACGTGACGATCGTGAACGAGCACCAGGAACAGGCCTGGAACGGCTACGAGGGACGGCACTGGGCCGCGCACCAGACCCGGTACGACGCGATCAACAGCGGCTTCAACGAGGCGCTGCTCGACGCGGTCGGGCCGGGAGACCGGGTGCTCGACCTCGGCTGCGGCAACGGGCAGCTCACCCGGCTGGCCGCCCGGCGGTCCGGCACCGGCCACGCGGTCGGGGTCGACCTGTCCGCGCCGATGCTCGACCGGGCCCGCGCCTCGGCGGCCGACGAGGGCGTGGAGAACGTCGACTTCGTCCGGGCCGACGCCCAGGTCCACCCGTTCCCGCCGGCCGCGTTCGACGTCGCGCTGAGCCGGTTCGGGGTGATGTTCTACGCCGATCCGGTCGCCGCGTTCGCCAACGTACGCCGGGCGCTGCGCCCCGGCGGCCGGCTCGCCTTCGTCTGCCTCGACGACGTGCAGCGAGGCGACCTCGGCGCGGTGCTCGCGCCGCTCGCCGTGCACCTGCCACCCACCGACACCGACGGCAGCGCGACCGGTGAGCCGCTCTCCTTCGCCGACCCGGCCGCCGTCCGGAGCGTGCTCGCCGACGCCGGCTTCGTCGACGTGGCCTGCGACGCGCGGCAGGAGGCGGGAACCTGGGGGCGGGACGCGACGGACGCGGGCGACTTCCTCGCCGGCTGGGGGCCGATCCGGCACCGGCTCGGCCCGCTCGACCCGTCGGTCACCGAACGGTTCCGGGCCGCGCTGGTCGAGGCGATGCGCCCGTACGAGGGGCCCGAGGGCGTACGGCTGCGCAACGCGGCGTGGCTGGTCACCGCCCGGCGTCCCGGCTGACCGCCGGCGGGCCCGGGCACGGCTCCTAGGATGCCGGACGTGGCACCGAGACGAGCGGCCGCGCTGCGGGGCGGCGAGCAGAGCCTGCGGGAGCACCTGATCGCCGCCGCCGGCCGGCTGGTCGCCCAGCGCGGCGTGGCCGGGCTGACCGTACGCGAGATCGCCCGCGCGGCCGGGGTCGCCGACGGGGTGCTCTACAACCACTTCGCCGACAAGGAGGAACTGCTCGCGTACGCGCTGCACGCGCACGTCGGCGCGGTCGAGGCGGAGCAGGAGGGAGCGCCCCCACGGCCGGGCGAGGGGACCGTCGAGGCGAACCTGCGGGCGTACCTGCGGCGGGCGCTCGCGTTGCACGCGGCGATCCTGCCCGCCTTCGCCGGGCTGGCCACCCAGCCGAAGCTGCTGGCCCGGCTCGGCGAGCTGCCCGCCCCGCTCGGCGGCGGGCAGGGCCTGCGCGCGGAACTCGCCGGCTACGTCCGGGCGGAGCAGCGGCTCGGCCGGGTGGCGGCGTCGGCCAGCCCGGAGGCGGTTGCCACGCTGGTCGTCGGCGTCTGCCACGACCTGGTCCTCGGCCGGCTGCTCGACCCGTCCGGGCCGCCGCCGGAGCCCGCGCCCGAACTGGTCGACGCCCTGGTCGCCACCCTGCTGCACGGCGTCGCCGGGCCCGGGGCCGGGTGAGCCGTCCGGGCCGACGGGTCAGCTCATCCGGAACACGGGGCCGCGCGGCGAAAAGGGCAGCCGGGCGCCGCGCGGCACCAGGAACGCGTGGTCGCGGCGGATCCGCAGCACGTCGCACTCGCCGTCGGTGATCACGAGGATCGGGCCGTCCGCCGGAAAGTCGTCGGCGCGCTCCAGCAGCCGTACGCCGGGTTGCAGCACGGTTCCGCCCCGACCGCGCACCCGCACCCGGCCGGCGATCTCCTCCACCGGCAGGTAGCCGGCGTCGTAGGCCACCGCGTCGCAGAACACCACCCGCGCCGCGGGCACGTCCCGGGCCGTCGCGTAGCCGGCGACCGCCCCGAGCGCCCGCCCCATCAGCCGGGCGCTCATCGACCCGGAGGTGTCCAGCAGCACGCCGAAGGTCGGCCGGCGCTCCTCCTCCTCGGGCCGGTGCCAGCCCGGACGTGGGATGTCCGGGGTGGCCGCCTGCCGGCGCGAGGGCCGGGCGTACGACCGCCGCCGCTCCCGCGCCGGGAAGCGCTCGTCGAACCAGCGGGCCAGTTGCACGTCCCACGGTGGCGGCGGCTCGTCCAGCACCCGGATCTCCGCGACCAGCCCGGCCGGGAGCAGACCGCGACCGGAAGACTGGTGGTACCGCAGACCGCCGGTCAACGCCCGGCGGTAGTACTCGTCCAGGTCGACCCCGCGCCGGGCCTCGCCCGGTCCGGGCGCGCCGTGGCCCAGGATGTCGCCCCGCCCGGGGCCGCGCAGGGTGGCCAGCTTGCGGTGCCGGCGCAGGTCGGTGGCGAGCCGGTCGTACACCGCCTCGCTCGACAGGCCGCGCAGCTGCGGGTCGTACAGCAGGCCGTCGGGCATCTCGCCGACCGCCATCTCCACCAGCCAACCGTTGATCACGTAGTCGGTGGCGACGTTCCACAGGTACGGGTCCCGATGCGCCACCCGGTCGCCGTGCCGCAGCGCGGCGTGCAGCATCTCGTGCGCCAGCACGAAGCGGCACTGCCTCTCCGGCAGCACCCGCAGCGGGTTGACGTAGATCTCCCCGGCGTACGCGTCGACGGCGGCGACCGCGATCTCCCAGGAGCGGGCCAGCTCCACGTCGGCGACGATCCGGAAGCCGGCGGCGAGCGCCCCGAGCAGCGGATACGACGAGACGAACCAGCGCCGTGCCCGCTCCCACGGGTTGTCCCGGGCCACCCCGTTCGGCCCCGGCTTCGGCGTGCCCGCCGCCTCCACGGCCGCGCTGGCCGCCGCCGCGAGCCCGACGGCGAAGCGCTCCGGCCAGGTCTGCCAGCGGGTGCCGGCGACGGGCGGGGCGACCCACCGTCGGGCCGGCGCGACCGGCTGGACCAGGTCGGAGCCGTGCCCGCCGACGCCGCAGTCGAGGTACTCCGGCGGGACGCCACGCTGGCGCCAGTCGGCGGCCAACCGCTCCTCGGCTCCGCCGGGGAGCGGGACGGGCAGCGGGCGCGGCGGCCGGCCGAGCCGGGCGTCGAGTTGGAAGCGGGCCACCGCCAGACAGGCCGCCGCTACGGCGGCGGGGTCGTTCCGGCGGGCCGGGTCGCCGTCCAGGTGGCCGAAGCCGAGGTGCAGCAGACAGTGGGTGATCACCCAGTACCACTCCTCGGCGTCGGCGCGCCGCCGCCGGTCGACCACGATCTCGCCGCCGCCGGCCACCCGGGCCCAGCCCCGCGCCTCCGCCAACTCCTCGTCGTCGACCCAGCGGAACCGGGCGCGCGGGTACCCGTCGAACAGCAGCGGCCGGAACATCGGATGGTCGTACGCCCGCTTCTCGGCCTGGTTGAAGGCCTCCTCGTTCGGGTCCGGCCGGCGGCCGGAGCGGCGTCGGGTGGCCATCGGTCAGGCCCGGGCCGCGACCAGGCGGGGCAGGTCCCGGGTCACCTCGACCAGGAACCACGCCGGCAGCACGGGCATCCCGTCGTCATCGGTGGCGATGACCAACTGGGCGCACTCCAGGGAGATCTCGGCGAGTTCGACCAGCAGCCCCTTCGCCCGGATCGAGAAGTCCCGCACGGTGGGGGAGGCGTGCTCCCGGGACGCCGGCAGCTCCTTGACCAGCCGGGCCCGGAACGCCTGGGCGAAGAAATAGAGCAGGTCCCGGTCCTGCGGGGCGCGCGGCCAGCCGGCGTCGCCCCGCACGATGGCGTCCAGGCCGTAGCGGTGGCGCACCGTCTTGACGTACGCGGTGAAGCCGGCCGCGTGCTCCCCGGTGAGCGTGCCACCCGCCAGCAGCCGCACCGTCGCCTCGTCGATGTCGTCGCCGAAGGAGTGCAGCGCGTCGGAGAGCATGTGCCAGCTGCGCGGGGTGGAGAAGGCTTCCTCCGTCTTGGGCGGGGCGACCCAGAGCTGGTCGGGGCGTTCGGTCAGGTAGTCCACCACCCACGGGTGCACCCCGGCGCCGGCCGCCCAGGCCAGCCAGTCGGTGGGCGAGGCGCGCAGGTGCACGTGCACCAGCCGGTTCACCAGCGCCGACGCCATCGGCCGGGCCAGCGCATTGTCGGTGGCCCGGTTGCCGGCACCGATCACGATCGAGCCGGCCGGCAGTTCGTACGAGCCGATCCGGCGATCGAGGATCAGCGAGTAGAACGCCTTCTGCACCTCCGGGCTGGACGAGTTCAGCTCGTCCAGGAAGAGGCAGTACGGCTCGTCGCGGGCGATCGACTCCGGCGGGGCGAAGCGGCTGCGCCCGTCGCGCAGCTCCGGCACGCCGATCAGGTCCTCCGCGGCGAGTTGGGTGCCGACCAGGGTCACGCAGGGCAGCCCGAGCGAGTCGGCGAAGGCGCGCACCAGGGAACTCTTCCCGATGCCGGGCGGACCCCAGACGAAGACGGGCCGGACGACCGCGAGGTGCAGCAGCAGCGTGGGCAGTTCGGCCGGGGTCACCGTGAGGGCGGAATGCACGCTGACCATGATCGGGACGTGGCGAGGCTCGTCGCACCCGAATTTCGGCGCTCGGCCGGGCCGGTCGGCATCGGGGCGGTTGACCGGGTGCGCCACCATGCACGCATGGCCTCCCCTGCCGGCCCGGCCACGGTGGTCGTGCCCGCGCCGCCCGATGCTCGCCCCGGCGGGCTGCGCGTACTGGCCGCGCTCGCGGTGGCGGGGCTCTGGGTGGTGGCCGTCCACTTCGGCGTACCCGGCAGGTGGGGCGGTTGGGCACTGAACGCGGTGCTGGTCGTGCTCTGTGCGGCGGCGTTCACCGCCGCCGGGCTTGCCGCCAAGGGGCCGTGGCGCCGCCCGGTGCGGCTGGTCGGCGCGGGCGAGGGGCGGCTGCGGGTGCCGGCCGGTCCGGGCTTCAGCTGGTACCTCACCGGCCAGATCCTGTTCCTCACGGCCCTCGTCGGGCCAGGGCAGGACGACGACCTGCTCCGCGCTCCCGACGTGTCGGCCGGTCCCGTTCGCTACGCCCTGACCGCCCTCCTGCTGGCGCTGGCCGCGCTGGTGATCGGGGGCCTCGTCGCGGCCGTCTTCGACGGCCGTCCCCGGATCGACCTGACGCCGGCCGGGATCGAGATCCGGGGTGTGCTCGGCCGGCGGAATGTTCCCTGGGCGGCGGTGGCCCCCGGCACGCCGCAGCGGTCGTGGTCGGGTAACACGCTGGTACTGACGGTGGTGCGCCCCGAACTGGTCGAGCGCCGCGGCACGGCCTGGAGCCCGGCGAGCGCGCCCTGGCTGGACCTCCGCTGGCTGCCGATCCATCCGTGGTTCCTGAGCGACGTGCTGCGCTGGTACGTCGACCACCCGCAGGAGCGGGTCGCGGTCGGCACGCCGGCCGGCAACGAACGGTTGTGCCGGGCGCTGGGGGTGGCCTGAGGCCGCCGCGGCGAGGTCAGCGCAGCTGGGGCAGCACCTCGCGCTGGTAGAGGTCGAACAGGCCCTGCCAGTGCGGGCCGGTGTTCGCCAGGTAGAGCTCGTCGAAGCCGGCCTTGGCGTACTTGTCGATCATCTCCAGGTGGGCGTCGGCGCTGTTGCCGCAGACGAACGACTGCTTCATCATCTCGGGCTGGACCAGTTGGGTGGCCTGCTCGAAGTGCCGCGGCGAGGGCAGGACCTGGGACAGCTCGCCCGGCAGGCCCGCGTTCGGCCACTTCTCGTACGCGAGCCGCGCGCCCTCGTCCTCGCTGTCGGCGTACGCCGCCTTGAATCCGCCCTGGCACGGCTTGTCGCCGCCGCCGTTGTCCCGGAACCGGCGGACCATCTCGGCGTCGGGCATGGTGCAGATGTAGCCGTCGCCGATCCGGGCGGCCAGGTCGATGGACTTCGGGCCGAAGCCGGAGACGTAGACCGGCGGGGGAGTGTCCGGGAGGGTGTAGACCCGGGCGTGCTGGACGATGTAGTGCTCCCCGTAGTGGTTGACGAAGCGGCCCCGCCACAGCTCGCGGATCACCTCCACCGCCTCCTCCAACATCTCCAGCCGGACGTCGAGCTGCGGCCACGGGTCGCCGAGGATGTGCTCGTTCAGCGCCTCGCCGCTGCCGAGGCCGAGGACGAACCGGCCGGAGTGCAGGACCGCGCTGGTGGCCGCGGCCTGGGCGATCAGCGCCGGGTGGATCCGCACGGTGGGGCAGGTGACCGCGGTGGTCACCGGCAGCGAGCAGACCTGGCTGAGCGCGCCGATGGTGGACCACACGAAGGCGCTCTGGCCCTGCGCGTCGTTCCAGGGGTGGTAGTGGTCGGAGATCCACAGCGCCTGGAAGCCGGCCTGCTCGGCGGCGCGCGCCTGCGCCAGCAGCTCCGCCGGGCCGTACTCCTCGCTGGACAGCGCGTAACCGATCCTCATCGTTCCCCCTCACCGCGGTGCCGGGCGCACCGTACGGACCACGACAGCGGTACCCGGGAAGGTGGCGGCCCGAACACCGGGCGGTCCCGCGATCAGCGGCGGAACATCGCGCGGATGGCGATCAGCAGGAACAGGCCGCCCACCACCAGGCCGAGCAGGCGTACGCCGGGGACGTCCGCGGCGGAGGTGGCGTCGGCGAGCAGCGCGGGGGACATGGTCGCACTCTCCCACGGCCGGTCCGGGTACGCCAGACGCTAACAGTAAGGATTGTTGACTATTTCCGGGTGCGGTGTGAACATTGGCAGCACCGCCTCAGGCGGCGGGCCGTGGGGGAAGACGGGGGTACGACTGCGCATGAGCGAGCGGATCGTGGGAGCGACCGGCGACCTGGCGGCCCTCGCCGCCGCCGTCCTGCAACCCGGGTTCGTCGGCACCACCCCGCCGTCCTGGGTGCGCCGGTGGCTCGGCGAGGGGCTCGGCTCGGTGGTCCTCTTCGCCCGCAACATCGTCGACCACGACCAGGTCGCCGCGCTGACCGCGGCGCTGCGAGCCGAGCGCCCCGAGGTGATCGTCGCGATCGACGAGGAGGCCGGGGACGTCACCCGGATCGAGTCCGCCCGAGGCAGCTCGCGACCCGGCAACTTCGCGCTGGGCGTGGTCGACGACGCGGGCCTGACCGAGGAGGTCGCCCGCGACCTGGGCGCCGAGCTGAGCGCTCTGGGCGTCACCCTCGACTACGCCCCGGACGCCGACGTCAACTCCAACCCGGCCAACCCGGTGATCGGGGTCCGCTCGTTCGGCGCCGAGCCGGCCCTGGTGGCCCGGCACACCGCCGCCTGGGTACGCGGCCTCCAGGCCGGCGGGGTGGCCGCCTGCGCCAAGCACTTCCCCGGCCACGGCGACACTCACGTCGACTCCCACCACGACCTGCCCCGCATCGACGGCGACCGGGCCCGGCTGGACGCCGTCGAGCTGGCGCCGTTCCGGGCCGCGGTGGCCGCCGGGGTGCAGGCGGTGATGACCGGTCACCTGCTGGTGCCGGCGCTGGACCCGGAGCTGCCGGCCACCCTCAGCCCGCGCGTCCTCGGCGCACTGCTCCGCGACGAGCTGGGCTTCCAGGGGGTGGTGGTGACCGACGCGGTGGAGATGCGGGCGGTCGCCGACCGGTACGGCTTCGCCGGTGCGGCGGTCCGGGCCCTCGCCGCCGGGGCCGACGCCATCTGCGTGGGCGGGGAGCGGGCCGGCGAGGCGGACGCCGTGGAACTGCGGGACGCCATCGTCGCGGCGGTCGTCGCCGGGGAGTTGCCGGAGGAACGGCTGGCCGAGGCGGCGAAGCGGGTCGGCCAGCTCGCCGCCTGGACCGCCGCCGCCCGCGCCGGCCGCCGGGCGAGCACCCTCGCGGGCGACGGCTCGCCGATCGGGCTGGCCGCCGCCCGCCGGGCGCTGCGGGTGGTCACCGGCCGGGCCGCGCTGCTGCCGCTGGCCGGCCCGGCGCACGTGGTGGAGTTCGTCCCGCCGCGCAACATCGCGATCGGCGCGGAGACCCCGTGGGGGATCGCCGCCCCGCTGGCCGAACTCGCCCCCGGCACCACCACCGTCCGCTACGCCGAGGGCGACGCCCTCGCCGACCCGGCCGCCGCGGCCGCCGGCCGGCCCCTCGTGCTGGTGGTGCGGGACCTGCACCGGCACGACTGGATGCGCGACGCGGTCGACCGCGCCCTCGCGGCCCGCCCGGACGCCGTGGTGGTCGAACTGGGCGTCCCCGAGCTGGTCACCGGCGCGGTGCACGTGGCCACCCACGGCGCCACCCGAGCGGCCGGGTACGCCGCCGCCGAGTTGCTCGCCGGCGCCCGCTGAACCCGGCCGGACCGCTCAGCCGGGTGTCACGACTCGGCGACCACCAGGTCGGCGTACTCGGGATGGCGCCGGATGAACGCGGCCACGAAGGGGCACCTCGGCACCAGGCGGTCGCCGCGCTCGCGGAGCTGGTCCAGGGTGCCCCGGACCAGCGCCTCGCCCACGCCCATGCCCCGGTAGCGCTCGTCCACTTCGGTGTGCGTGAAGACCAGCACCTCGCCGCGCGGCCGGTACGCGGTGAACCCGGCCAGCGCGTCGTCGACCAGGATCTCGAAACGGCGCTTGGCGGGGTCGTCCTCGACCAGGTAGCTCACCGGGCCATTGTCTCCCCACTGCCGGCCAGCCGGTCGAGTTCGGCCAGCAACCGCTCCACCTCTTCTGCTCCCAGCGGGTGCGTCAGCGTCGTGGCGCTCGGCCCGAGCATGCGCCTCGTACCCTTGGGCGGGTGACGAAGCGATCCGTTTCACCCCAGCTGACCCCCGCCCCCCGGACCATCGGCCTGCTGGCCGGCCTCGCGCTCGGCGTCGCGTTGCTGGCCGGGTGCAGCTCGGAGGGCGCCTCCACCGACTGCGGCCTGGACGCCTGCACGGTCACCTTCGACCGTGGGGTCGAGGCCCGGGCCAGCATCTTCGGCGTCGAGGCGAGACTGGTCGGCGCCCAGGGCGACCAGGTCACCGTCGAGGTGGCCGGGGAGCGGCTCTCGCTCACCACCGGCCAGCAGGCCACCGAGGTCGGCGGCCTGGAGGTGACCGTGGACAGCGTCACCGACCAGCAGGTCGTGCTCCGGGTGGCCCGTAACCCGAACGGCTGACCCGCGGCCGGGCGGCGGCCGACGTTTGGAAATCTTCGCGGCGGGACATTGTGGCGCCATGTCAGTGACCCGGAACGCCGAAGCCGTCGCCGCCCAGGCGGCGAACAGCCGGTGGCTCGAACTGTTGACCCGGGCCGGATTCGTCGGCTACGGGATCGTGCACCTCCTCTTCGGCTGGCTCGCGCTGCAGATCGCCTTCGGCCGCTCCGGTGAGGAGGGCAACCAGAACGGCGCGCTGCGTACCCTGGGTGCCCAGCCGCTCGGCAGGTTCCTGCTGGTCACGATCGCGATCGGGCTCTTCGCCATGGCCGTCTGGCAGGCGTTCGAGGCGACCGTCGGCCACCGCGGCCTGCGCGGGCGGGACCGGCTCTTCGAGCGGATCGCCTCCGTCGTGCGTACCGTCGTCTTCGTCTGGCTGGGCTGGACCGCGATCAAGGTCGGCCAGGACGCCAGCGCCAACGCCTCCGATCGGCAGGAGGCCCTC
Organism: Micromonospora sp. NPDC007271; assembly: GCF_040634005.1. Classification (NCBI taxonomy): domain Bacteria; kingdom Bacillati; phylum Actinomycetota; class Actinomycetes; order Micromonosporales; family Micromonosporaceae; genus Micromonospora; species Micromonospora sp. NPDC007271. Next base: position 40,802 of record NZ_JBEYER010000046.1, on the reverse strand, counting down.
TCCGCGCGGCTGATGGCGTCCGCCGGCGGCCGCTGGCTGATCGGGCTGGCCGGCCTGGTGCTCGCCGCCGTCGGCATCGGCATGGTGATCTACGGCCTGCGGAAGAAGTTCGAGCGGAACCTGAAGACCGGCCAGATGACCGCGCGGACGCGCACCCTGGCCCGCCGCCTCGGCATGTCCGGGTACGCCGCCCGCGGCGCGGTCCTCACCGTCGCCGGCCTGCTGATCGTCGTGGCCGCCGTGCGGTACGACCCGGAGCAGGCCCGGGGTCTGGACGCCGCGCTGCGGACCCTGCGCGACCAGTCGTACGGGCCGGTGCTGCTGACCGTGATGGCGCTCGGCATCGTCGCCTTCGGCGTCTACTGCTTCCTCCAGTCCCGGTACCGCCGCGTCTGATTCGTCGTCGACACCGGCCGGGCAGGCACCGGGCCAGTCCGATCCGCCCGGCCCGAGGGAGAACGAACCTGTGCAGAGCTACCTCGGAACGGCCGTCGCCGCCCTGGCCGCGGCGGCGGTCGCCTTGCTGCTGGTGGAGGTGGGGCACCGGACGAGCCGGCGACTCGGCCGGCGCTCGGTGCTGCTGACCGAGCTCACCGAGCACGCGCACCGCCCGATCCAGGTGGCCGCGACCGTGCTCGCCGTACAGCTCGCCGTCCGGTTCACCACCCTGTACGCGGTCGGCAGCCCCTGGCGGCAGGCGGTGCTGCACGGCCTGGTGCTGGCGGTGATCGCCGGGGCCGCCTGGCTGCTCGCCGCGCTGCTGATCGTGGTGGAGGACACCGCGCTGGCCCGGTTCCGGGTGGACGTGCCGAACAACCGGCAGGCCCGCCGGGTGCGTACCCAGGTGGTGCTGCTGCGCAGGCTGACCATCGCGGTGATCGTGGTGCTCGCCGTCGGCGTGATGCTGATGACCTTCCCCGCCGTAAGCGGCGTCGGCGCCGGCGTGCTGACCAGCGCCGGCGTGGTCGGTGTGGTGGCCGCCCTCGCCGCGCAGAGCCTGCTGGGCAACGTCTTCGCCGGCCTCCAGCTGGCGTTCAGCGACGCGGTACGCCTCGACGACGTGGTCGTGGTCGAGGGGGAGTGGGGCCGCATCGAGGAGCTGACCCTCAGCTACGTGGTGGTGCAGATCTGGGACGACCGCCGGCTGATCCTGCCCACCTCGTACTTCACCAGCACCCCGTTCCAGAACTGGACCCGTACCGAGGCGGCGGTCCTCGGCACCGCCGAGTTCGACCTGGACTGGGCGGTCCCGGTGCAGGCGATGCGGGAGGAGTTGCGCCGGGTCTGCGAGGGCACCGAGCTGTGGGACGGACGGGTCTGCGTGCTCCAGGTGACCGACGCCACCGGCGGCATGATCAAGGTGCGGGCCCTGGTCAGCGCCGCCGACGCGGGCAGCCTCTGGGACCTGCGCTGTCTGGTCCGCGAGCACCTGGCGGCCTGGGTGCGCGACCAGCGGCCGACCGCGCTGCCCCGGATGCGGGCCGAGGTGGGTGACGCGTCGGGCCCGCTGCCGTGGCAGGCGGTGCAGCCCCGCCGGCCGGCCCGCCGGCGGGCCGACACCGAGGTGCCCGACGATGCGCGGGTCTTCGGCGGCAGCGACGACGGCGAGGCCCGCAGCGAGGTCTTCGTCGGCCCGGACGACCACGCCGACGCCCGTCGCTGAGTCCTACCTCGGCGGCTCGGGGCGGCCGCGCGCCGCCGCCGATCGCGGCAGGTTGGCGCCGGCCGCGTTTGTCCCGCCGGTTTTCGGGGACCCGCTGGGCACGCGCCGGTTCGGGTCCGTCTCCGCGGCGTCCGGGGTGGTGCGCGGCCGGGCCGGCCGGTCGCTCCGCGCAGGATTGACGGGCGGCGACTCCGGGCATACAGCGCGGTGATGACGAAAGGAGGACAGCATGGCTGACGTCGCGAGTCGCAGCACGTCCCGGACCGGGAACGAGCCGTCCACCGCGGAACTGGTGCAGCGGGCCACCGAGCAGGTCTCCCGCCTGGTGCGGGACGAGTTGGCGCTGGCCCGGGCGGAACTGACCCGCAAGGGCAAGCACGCGGGGATCGGAATCGGTCTGTTCGGCGGCGGCGGGGTTATGGCGCTCTTCGGCGCCGGCGCGATGGTCGCCACGGTGATCCTGGCGCTGGCGCTGGTACTGCCGGCGTGGGCGGCCGCGCTGATCGTGTCGGTGGCGCTCTTCCTGCTCGCCGGGATCTTCGCGTTGGTTGGCAAGCAGCAGGTCAGCCGTGCCGTCCCGCCAGTGCCGGAGGCGACGGTCCGCAGCGTACGGGCGGATGTCGACACCGTCACCGCCGCGGTGAGGGACGGGAGGCGGGGATGACCGGCAACGGGACCGGGGACGTGGAGGCGCTCCGTGAGGAGATTCGCCGTACCCGGGTCGAGTTGGGTGAGACGATGGAGCAGTTGGCCGCCAAGGTCGACGTCAAGGCCCGCCTGCGGGAGTCCGCCGAGCAGGTGAAGGGGCGGATGCGCGAGCAGGCCGGCCAGGCCGTGGCCCGGGTGCGCGGGCAGGCGGGCAAGGCCCGGCAGGTCGGTGAGCAGGCGGCGGGCAAGGCTCGGCACGTCGGTGAGCAGGCGGCGGGGCAGGCTCGGCACGTCGGTGAGCAGGCGGCCGGGCAGGCTCGGCACGCCGGCGAGCAGGCGGCGGGGCAGGCCCGACTGGCCCGCGAGCAGGCGGCCGGCCAGGCGCGGCTGGCCCGGGCCCGGGCGGCCGGGAACGGCCGGGGGGTCGAGCCATGGGCGGTCATCGCGGTCGGCGCGGTGGCGGCCGTGGTGGTGCTGCTGATCGTCCGTGGGAGGCACAGGTGAGCAACAGGATCGGCAAGGCCGCGTACAAGCCGATCGGCGTACTGCTCGGCCTGGCCGCCGGTACGGTCGCCGGGGTCATCTTCCGCCAGGTCTGGCGGGTCACGGCAGGCGACGGCGAAGCGCCCAGCGCCACCGACGAGGAGCGGCGCTGGGGCGAGATCCTGGCCGCGGCGGCGTTGCAGGGCGCGATCTTCGCGGTCGTCCGAGCCGCAGTGGACCGCGGCGGAGCGATGGGGGTACGCAAGCTGACCGGGCACTGGCCCGACTGACCACCCGCGGACAGGCCTCTTCCCGACGAGGGAAGGGGCCTTTCGCATGGCCTGTTCGGCCCGGCCAGCGGAGCCGCAGCGACCTTCAGGTCACATGTCGGAGAATTTCGTCCGGTAGGCTGTGCAGAGTTTTTGCGTACGTGGTTTGCTGTCTCACGCTGTTGAGAGACGCGTGGGTTGAGAGAAGTCTCCTTCACCGGGGGCCACCTCAGGCGCCGCTGCTCGAAAACGGCCAACCGGCCGCACGGCATGCTCGGCCGCCAGTTTTAGAAGGAGATACACATGGCGCAGGGAACCGTGAAGTGGTTCAACGCTGACAAGGGCTTCGGCTTCATCACCGTCGACGGCGGGGGTGCTGACGTGTTCGTCCACTTCTCGGCCATCCAGACCAGCGGCTACCGCACGCTGGAGGAGAACCAGCGGGTGGAGTTCGAGATCGCCCAGGGTCAGAAGGGTCCGCAGGCCGAGCAGGTCCGCCCCCTCTGAGCATGGCGGTGCCGGCCCAGGCCGGCCGTCGCGCAGCCCCGCGTCCCGTTCGGGAGGCGGGGCTTTCCGCGTTTCGGGGCACCTACCGGCGTCAGTTGCGCCGACGCCGGGCCCGCAGGCCGTACCAGAGCGCGACGAGTCCGATCAGGACGACGACCGGGCCGATGACCGCCCAGATCCGGTGGCCGGCCATCACGCTGTCGCCGCCGTAGCCCAGCCCCTGCACGGTCCAGAGTGCGCCCAGCACGACGGCCAGCAGCCCCAGGGTGAGCCGGAACCAGCCCCTCATCGTCCCCCCTCCGCCGACCGGCACCTGGCTCCAGCATGCCTCCGGCGGCCGGCCGACGGCGGCGCCGCGCCGGCGGGGCTCACCATCGGTCGTGCACCCGCGGCCGGATCAGCTCGTCGTACGTGTCCCGCACGGCGGCCAGCTCCGCCCCGGTCAGCGGCGGCAGGTCGGCCGCGGCGGCGTTGCGGCGCGCCTGCTCGGCGTTGCGGGCACCCGGGATGACCACGGTGACGCCGGGCTGGTCGAGGATCCAGCGCAGGGCGAACTGGGCCATCGTCCGGCCGTCCGCGACCAGCGGCGCGAGCCGGCGTACGGCGGCCAGGCCGAGGTCGTAGTCGACCCCGGAGAACGTCTCGCCGACGTCGAAGGCCTCCCCGTGCCGGTTGAAGTTGCGGTGGTCGTTCGCGGGGAACGTGGTGTGCTCGTCGTACCGGCCGGAGAGCAGGCCGCTGGCCAGTGGCACCCGGGCGATGATGCCGACCCCGGCCGCCTCGGCGGCGGGCAGCACCCGGTCGAGGGGCTTGTGCCGGACCGCGTTGAGGATGATCTGCACGCTCGCGACGCCGGGCCGGGCGATGGCGGTCAGCGCCTGGTCGCAGGTCTCGACGCTGACCCCGTACCCGGCGATGCGCCGCTCGGCGACCAGGGTGTCCAGGGCGTCGAAGACCCGGTCGTCGACGAAGACCGCGGTCGGCGGGCAGTGCAGCTGCACCAGGTCGAGGGTGTCCACGCCGAGGTTGGCCCGGGAGCGGTCGGTCCAGGCCCGGAAGTTGTCCAGGGTGTACGCCTCCGGCGTCTGCGGCACCCGGCGGCCCATCTTGGTGGCCACGGTCAGCCCGTGCCCGGGGTGCTCGCCCAGGAACCGGCCGATCAGCTGTTCGCTGCGGCCGTCGCCGTACACGTCGGCGGTGTCGAGAAAGGTGACGCCGGCCTCGACGGCGGCGGCGAGCACGTCCATCGCCGCGCTCTCGCTGACCTCGCCCCAGTCGGCGCCGAGCTGCCAGGCGCCGAGTCCGACGATGCCCACCTGCCGGCCGAGCCGGTCGAAGCTGCGCTGTTCCACGCGGGGAAGCCTAGTGAGCGGCTTGCCGTCGCGCCCGTCGGGCCGTACCGTCTAGCAAGACGTACGTACGGTTTGGAGAATGCCATGTGGGATCCGACCACCTACCTGCGCTACGGCGACGAGCGCTCCCGGCCCTTCCACGACCTGGTCGCCCGGGTCCCGGCCGAGCGCCCGCGAGCCGTGGTGGACCTCGGCTGCGGCCCCGGCACGCTCACCGCCACCCTGGCCGCCAGGTGGCCGGCGGCCCGGCTGAGCGGGATTGACTCGTCCCCGGAGATGATCGCGAAGGCCCGCGCGCTGGACACCCCGGCCGCCTTCGCCGTCGGCGACGTCCGGTCCTGGCGGGCCGAACCGGACGTGGACGTGGTGGTCTGCAACGCCGTGCTCCAGTGGGTGCCCGGCCACCAGGAACTGCTCGCCCGCTGGGCCGCCGCGTTGCCGGCGGGCGCGTGGCTGGCCTTCCAGGTCCCCGGCAACTTCGCCGCCCCGTCCCACCGCGCGCTGCGCGAGGTCGCCGGGCGGGACCGATGGCGGGGCACCCTCGCGCCGCTGCTGCGCGAGGCGCCCGTCGACGACCCGGCCGACTACGCCGCACTGCTGGTCGGTGCCGGCTGCGCGGTCGACGCCTGGGAGACTACCTACGTGCACCTGCTCCCGGCCGCCGGCGCGGACCACCCGGTGCTGTCCTGGATGGAGGGGACGGCCCTGCGTCCGGTCCGGGCCGCGCTGGACCGCGCCGGCTGGGCCGACTTCCGTGCCGAGCTGGGCATCCGGCTCGCGCAGGAGTACCCGGTGCGGCAGGGTCAGGTGTACTTCCCGTTCCGCCGGATCTTCGCGGTGGCCCGCACCGGCGCCCGCGCAGAGGAGACCATGTGACCGACCTGTCCGCCTTCATCGCCGGACTGCCCAAGGTGGAGCTGCACGTGCACCATGTCGGCTCCGCCTCGCCCCGGATCGTCGCCGAGCTGGCCGCCCGGCACGAGGGGCGCAGCCCCGTGCCAGCCGACCCGGAGCGGCTCGCCGACTACTTCGCCTTCCGCGACTTCGCCCACTTCGTCGAGGTCTACCTCAGCGTGGTGGACCTGATCCGTGACCCGGAGGACGTCTGGATCCTCACCCACGAGGTGGCCCGGGAGCTGGCCCGCCAGCAGGTCCGGTACGCCGAGCTGACCATCACGCCGTACTCGCACGTGCACCGGGGGATCCCGGCGCCGGCGTTCTGCGAGGCGATCGAGGACGCCCGCAAGCGGGCCGAGGCGGACTTCGGCATCGCGCTGCGCTGGTGCTTCGACATCCCCGGCGAGGCCGGGCTGCCGGCCGCCGAGGAGACCCTGCGGATCGCGCTGGAGGAGCGGCCGGACGGGCTGATCAGCTTCGGCCTCGGCGGCCCCGAGATCGGGGTGCCGCGCCCGCAGTTCAAGCCCTACTTCGACCAGGCCCGGGCCGCCGGGCTGCGCTCGGTGCCGCACGCCGGCGAGACCACCGGCCCGGAGACGATCTGGGCCGCGCTCCGGGAGCTGGGCGCGGAGCGGATCGGGCACGGCATCTCCGCCGCGCTCGACCCGGCACTGCTCACCTACCTGGCCGAACGGCAGATCGCGTTGGAGGTCTGCCCGACCTCCAACGTCCGGACCCGGGCGGTGGCCACCCTCGACGAGCACCCGCTGCCGCAGCTGGTCGAGGCCGGGGTGCTGGTCACCGTCAACTCGGACGATCCGCCGATGTTCGGCACCACCCTCAACGACGAGTACGCCGTCGCCGCCCGGCTGCTGGGTCTCGGCCCGGACGGGGTCGCCGCGCTGGCCCGCGCCGCGGTCACCGCCTCGTTCCTGGAGCCGGCGGAGCAGGCCCGGATCAGCGGTGAGATCGACGCGTACCTGGCGGGCGCGGCAGGCTGACCGCCTCGCCGCGCACCGGGCGCGGCGAGGCCGGGGACCGGGCCGGACAGGAGAGCGGCGCGCGGCGGGAGCGAGGTGTGGGGGGACCGAAACTCCCGCCGCGCGCACGGCTCCGTCGACCGAAGGGTGGTACGGGGCGTCCCGGTCGACGGAACTGATGGGTTCGGTCCGATCCTGGCACCCGGTCGGGGCGGTACGGCCGCCGTTAACGTAGATCTAAGGAAGACTTGCGCCCGGCCACAGCCAGCGGCCGGCGCGACGGTCAGCGCGGGCGGGGCAGACGACGGCGGGTCTTCTGCTCCCTGGCGTCCCGCGCCATCCGGCCGACCAGCCCGAACCGGTTGACCTGCCGCGGCGTCGCCTCCGGATCGGCCAGCAGCATCACCACGCTGGCCCCGCCGAGCCGGGCCCGGTCGATGCTGACCGACCCGTTGGCCTGCAACGCGACCCGCCGGGCGATGTCCAGCCCGAGCCCGGTGGAGCCCTGGTCGCTGGCACCCCGGCGCAGCGCCCGGTCCGGGTTGGCGATACCCGGCCCGGCGTCGTCGACGCGGATGGCCACCCAGCCGTCCCGCCGGCTGACCGCCACCTCGAAGGCGGTGCCCTGGGGGGTGTAGCGAAAGACGTTGCCGATCACCGCGTCGAGCGCGGCGGCCAGCTCGGCCCGGGGCACCGGCGCCGGGATACGCAGCTGCGCCCCGACCACCCGGTGCGGCCGGTGCTGGTCGCCCGCGAGGGCCGACCAGAAGACCATCCGCTCCCGGACCAGCTCGCTCACGTCGCACGTCGCCGGTCCGGTCTCCTGGCTGACCGCCTTGCGGGTGGTCTTGATCAGCTGGTCGACCTCGCCCTCCAGGGTGACGATGGCCTGGCGGATCCGCCGGATGCCCCGGCGTCGGTCCAGCTCCGCCGGGCTGAACGTCCCGATGCTGGTGTCGTCCGACTCCAGCGCCTCGGCGTCCAGGCGCAGCGCGGTCAGCGGGGTGCGCAGCCGGTGGGACAGGTCGGCGACGAGTTCCCGCTCGTCGGCGCGGAGCGCGACCAGCCGCTCCGCCATCCGGTTGAACGCGTGGCCGGCCTCGGCCAGCTCCCGCGGGCCGGTCGGCTCGACCCGGACGCCCAGGTCGCCGTCGCCGACGGCGAGGGCCGCCTTGACCAGCTCGTCGGTGGCGTCCACGGTGCGCGCGGCGGCCCGGTCGACCACCAGCACCGCGGCCCCCACCAGTGCCGCCGCCACCGTGAGCAGCAGCAGCCAGCGCCGGCCGGAACCCTCGTCGAGCACCCGGTCGGGGACGAACACCTCCACCACGGCGACCGTGTCGCCCAGCACGACCGGGTCCAGCCGGAGTACCCCGCCGGGCACGTCGGTGACCAGCGAACGCCGTTCGGTGCCGGCCCAGGTCAGCGCTGCCGCGTCGGCGTGGCCGCCGGACTCGTCACCGCCGATCCCGTGGACGACCGGCCGCAGCGCCGGGTCCTCGTCGCTGGCCGTGACCGCGCGTCGGACGACCTCCGGGTCGGTGCTCGCCACGAGCGCGCCGGTGACCAGGGCGCTGCGGCGCGCCGCGTCGGCCAGTTTCTCCTGCCGCGACTGGTCGCCGAGGGTGAGCCCCAGCGGGATGAGGAAGGCGAGCGCGGCGAGGCTGCACATGCCGGCCGTGAGCCAGGCCAGCGTGGCCCTCAGTCCGGTGCCACCAGCCGGAAGCCGACCCCCCGCACGGTGCGCAGGTAGCGCGGCTTCGCCGCGGACTCGCCCATTTTGCGACGCAGCCAGTACAGGTGAACGTCGATGGTCTGGTCCTCGCCGACCGATGGCTGCCGCCATACCTCCTCCAACAGTTCCCGCCGGGACACTACCCGGCCGGGACGCGCGGCGAGATAGGCCAGCAGGTCGAACTCCTTGCGGGTCAGCGCCAGCGGCTGCCCGTCCAGCACAGCGCTGCGCTCGCCCACGTCGACCCGCAGCCCGCCGACGGTGTGCACGGCCGGCTGCACGCTGCGGCTGGCCCGGCCCGCCCGGCGCAGCACGGTGGTGATCCGGGCGTCCAGGTGGGCGCCGGTGAACGGCTTGACCATGTAGTCGTCGGCGCCCGCGCGCAGCAGCCGCACCACGGACTGCTCGTCGTCCCGTGCGGTGGCGATGATGATCGGCACGTCGGTGATCCCGCGCAGCATCCGCAGCGCGTCCGAGCCGTCCAGATCCGGTAGGCCGAGGTCGAGCACCACCAGGTCGGGGGTCTCGGCGGCGACCCGGCGCAGCGCGTCCAGGGCCGTGCCGACGGCGTGCACGGCGTGCCCCCGGTCGGTGAGGGAGCGCAGCATCGCGCCACGCACGACGTGATCGTCTTCGACCAGGAGGACGGTTGCCACGCCAAGACCGTACTCGGGGTGGCAAGTTGATCGCGTTGCGGCAGCTGCGGTAACCGGGCAAGCTGGGACGACGATGACGTTCACCCTGTTCCCCGACGCCCGCCTCACGCTCGCGCGGGACAGCCTCGCCGGGCTGTCGGTCGGTGACGCCCTCGGTTCCCAGTTCTTCGTCCCCGGCCGGCACCCGGCGCCCTGGCGGGACGACCTTCCGCCCGGGCCGTGGGCGTGGAGCGACGACACCGAGATGGCCTGCTCGGTGCTGGCCGTGCTGGCCGAGGCCGGGGAGATCGACCGAGACGCCCTGGCCGTCACCTTCGCCGATCACTACGACCCCGGCCGTCGTTACGGTGCCGGCGCCGTCGAGTTGCTGGAGCTGATCCGGGCCGGCACGCCGTGGCCGGTGGCCGCCGCGTCCGCGTTCGACGGGCAGGGCTCCTGCGGCAACGGCGCCGCCATGCGGGTCGCCCCGCTTGGCGCCTGGTACGCCGACTCGACCCGGCGCGCCGCCGACCAGGCCCGCGCCTCCGCCGAGGTGACCCACGCCCACCCGGAGGGGATCGCCGGGGCGGTCGCTGTGGCGGTGGCCGCCTCGCTCGCCGCCCGGGCCCGGCTGGACGGGGGCCGCCCCGACCCGGCCCGGCTGCTCGGCGCGGTGGCCGGCGCCCTGGACCCGGCGGCCGAGCTGCACCGGGGCGTACGCCGGGCCGCCGCGCTGCTCGGCCATTCGGCGGCTGCGGCTGCCGACGCGCTCGGCAACGGATCCCGGGTGACCGCGCAGGACACCGTGCCGTTCACCCTCTGGGTCGCCGCCACCCACCTCGACGACTACCCGGCCGCGATCCGGGCCTGTGTCGAGGCGGGCGGGGACGTGGACACCACGGCGGCGATCGCCGGCGGCGTGGTCGCCGCGTACACCGGCGTGGGCACGCCGGGCGGGATGCCCGACGGCTGGCTCGCCGCGCGCGAGCCGCTGCCCGACTGGCTCCCCGCCTGACCGTCCCCGCCCCCCGCGTTCCGTTACGTCCCCGGCGGGCAGGAAACGTTTGATTGATATGCCGCAGAGGCATAAATATGCCTCACAGTCATATCGCTTTCGAGCGCACGTCGGCTTTCCGCACGACACGGTGCGTTTCGGGACAGCGCGGCGTCGCCGACGGTGCCGAAAGAGAGACCGATAGCATCGCAGGGGCCGGTACCCGGCAGACCCGATCCGCATCGACGACAGGAGTCACCGTGTCCGCACCCCGTACCCCCGCCGTGGCCGACCCCGTCGTCGTCGCCGCCGGGACGACGGCGGCCGACGCGGTGGCCGCGGCCGGGCTGCCCACCAGCGGCCCGAAGGCGGTCGTGGTGGTCCGCGACCCGCAGGGCCAGCTGCGCGACCTGGACTGGAAGCCGGCCGAGGAGACCACCGTCGAGCCGGTCGCCATCGACTCGCCGGACGGGTTGAACGTGCTGCGCCACTCCACCGCGCACGTGCTCGCCCAGGCGGTGCAGGACGTCTTCCCCGAGGCGAAGCTCGGCATCGGCCCGCCGATCGAGAACGGCTTCTACTACGACTTCGGCGTCGACAAGCCGTTCCAGCCGGAGGACCTGACGCGGCTCGAGAAGCGGATGCAGGAGATCGTCAAGTCCGGGCAGCGGTTCCGTCGGCGCCGGTTCGGCAGCCTGGACGAGGCGCGGGCGGAGCTGGCCGCCGAGCCGTTCAAGCTGGAGCTGATCGAGGTCAAGGGCGAGGGGCTGGACTCCTCGCAGGTGATGGAGGTGGGCGGCGGCGAGCTGACCATCTACGACAACCTCGCCGCCACCGAGGACAAAGTCTGCTGGTCGGACCTGTGCCGCGGCCCGCACCTGCCGAACACCCGGCTGATCGGCGCGTTCAAGCTGATGCGCTCGGCCGCCGCGTACTGGCGGGGGTCGGAGAAGAACCCGCAGCTGCAGCGGGTGTACGGCACCGCGTGGCCGACGCGGGACGAGCTGAAGGCGTACCTGAAACTGCTGGAGGAGGCCGCCCGGCGCGACCACCGCAAGCTCGGCGCGGACCTGGACCTGTTCAGCTTCCCCGACGAGATCGGCTCGGGCCTGGCGGTGTTCCACCCCAAGGGCGGCGTGCTCAAGCGGGTCATGGAGGACTACGTCCGCACCCGCCACATCGAGGAGGGCTTCCAGTACGTCGGGACGCCGCACATCTCGAAGGAAGGCCTCTTCCACACCTCGGGCCACCTGCCCTACTACAAGGACACGATGTTCCCTCCGATGGAGATGGAGGGCAGCGACTACTACCTCAAGGCGATGAACTGCCCGATGCACAACCTGATCTACAGGTCGCGTGGGCGGTCCTACCGTGAGCTGCCGATGCGGCTTTTCGAGTTCGGCTCGGTCTACCGGTACGAGAAGTCCGGCGTCATCCACGGCCTGACCCGGGTGCGCGGCTTCACCCAGGACGACTCCCACTCCTACTGCACGCGGGAGCAGGCGCCGGCCGAGGTCAAGCACCTGCTGGGCTTCGTGCTCAGCCTGCTGCGGGACTTCGGCATCGACGACTTCTACCTGGAGCTGTCGACCCGCGACGAGTCCCGGCCGGACAAGTTCGTCGGCTCCGAGGAGGAGTGGGCGACCGCGACCGCGGTGCTGGAGGAGTGCGCCCGGGAGACCGGCCTCGACCTGGTGCCCGACCCGGGCGGGGCGGCGTTCTACGGCCCGAAGATCTCGGTGCAGGCCAAGGACGCCATCGGCCGCACCTGGCAGATGTCGACCATCCAGTACGACTTCAACCAGCCGAAGGGCTTCGGGCTGGAGTACCAGGCGGCCGACGGCAGCCGGCAGCAGCCGGTCATGATCCACTGCGCCAAGTTCGGGTCCATCGAGCGTTTCATCGGCGTGCTCACCGAGCACTACGCGGGGGCGTTCCCGGCGTGGCTCGCCCCGGTGCAGGTGGTGGGCATCCCGATCCGCGAGGACCACACCGGCTACCTCCAGGAGTTCGTCACGACGCTGCGGGCCGAGGGGATCCGGGCCGAGGTCGACGCGGGCGACGACCGGATGCAGAAGAAGATCCGCAACGCCCAGCAGCAGAAGATCCCGTTCATGGTGATCGCCGGTGACGACGACGTGGCCGCCGGCACGGTGTCGTTCCGGTACCGGGACGGGTCGCAGCGCAACGGCGTGCCGATGGCCGAGGCGGTGGCCCACGTGCTCGGCGTGGTCAACTCGCGGACCAACTCGGGGCCCTCGGCGGAGAGCTGACCGTCCCGCCGGCCGGGCCTGGGCACCCGGGCCCGGCCGGTGCGGACGGGTGGGCTCCGCGGCGGTGACCGTAGGATCGGCGATGTGACTGGGGCGGATCGGCACTTCGAGGGCGGCACCGACAACGGTCTGGCGGACGGGCTGGAACGGCTCTGGACGCCGCACCGGATGACCTACATCTCCGGGGAGGACCGGCCCGCCGGCGGCTACGAGAAGCCCACCGGCTGCCCGTTCTGCCTGGCCCCCGGGCTGCCGCCGGACGAGAGCCTGGTCGTCGCCCGGGGCGAGCACGTCTTCGCGGTGCTCAACCTCTATCCGTACAACCCGGGGCACCTGCTGGTCTGCCCGTACCGGCACGTCGCCGACTACACCGAGCTGGACGTGCCGGAGACCGCCGAGCTGGCGGCCTTCACCCAGGACGCCATGCGGGTGGTCCGCCAGGTGTCCAGCGCGCACGGCTTCAACCTGGGCATGAACCAGGGCGGCGTGGCCGGCGCCGGCATCGCCGCCCACCTGCACCAGCACGTGGTGCCCCGGTGGGGCGGGGACGCCAACTTCATGCCCGTCATCGGCCGGACGAAGGTGCTGCCGCAACTGCTCGCCGACACCCGGGACCTGCTGGCCAAGGCCTGGCCGGCCTGACCCCGCGATCGGCCGCCCCGACCGGTCGCCAGCCGGCGCGACCCGGAGTCAGCGCAGCCGGCCGCGAGCTCGGGCCAGCCGGCGGCGTGCGCGGGTCAGCCGGCGTGCGCCGGTGGCCGTCCTGCCGACCGTTTCGGCCTGGTCGGCGAATTCGGCGTGTTCGGCGCGGTCGGCGAGCTGGCGCAGCCGCCGCTCGACCATCCGGTCGGCGTGCCGGGCGATCCAGAGGCAGACCCCGGCGAGCGGCAGTTCGATCAGCACGGCCAGCAACACCGACATGAAAAGGTCCGGCCCGGCCGCGGTGGTCGTCACGTCGAACCAGGCGTCCACCACCAGCAGGGTCGCGGTGCCGGTGGCGGCCAGCACCACCTGCCGGTTGCCCCGGTACGCGTGCCACCCGGTCAGCCCGAGCAGCGCCGCCAGCCCCAGGTCGAAGCCGACCCAGGCGGCCCGGTAGTGCGCCGTCACGGCGTGCCGGGGCAGGGTCAGCGCGAGGTACACCACCCACGGCAGGGTGAGCAGGGCCAGCACCACGAAGGTGGGTGCCACCCAGCGAGGCACGGGCCGTAGCTCCGTCGCCCGCTCGGTCTCTTCCGCCGCCGTGCCCATGGTTCCTCCCGGCCGCGGTGGTGCCCGGCGACACCAAGATCGGCCAATCCCCGGGCGCCCCCCGAACAGTACGATCTCGCGCATGGCTCTGCTGCACCGCGCGGAACTGCGCCCCGCCAAGCTTGACCTGCTCGCCGCCTGGTTGCCCACCCGCTCCTGGTTCGCCGGGACGGCGGGCGCCGACGTCACCCGGGTGGCGACCTACCGCTTCGACGACCCGGCCGGCGAGGTCGGGATCGAGACCCTGCTCGTCCGGGCCGGCGCCGGGCCGGTCCTGCAGGTGCCGCTCACCTACCGGGGTGCGCCGCTGCCCGGCGCCGACCAGTGGCTGGTCGGCACCACCGAGCACTCCGTACTGGGCCCGCGCTGGGTGTACGACGCCTGCGCCGACCCGGTGTACCCGCCCGCCCTGGCCGCCGCCGTGCTCGCCGGGGCCGGGCAGGCGGAGGAGTACTTCGAGGTGGACGGAAAGCGTGAGGTCCGTCCGCCGAACATGACCGTGACCGGCGGCAGTGCCGGCGGGGTCGAGCCGCCGGTCGTCGGCACCCCCTGGGAGGTGGTGGACGGCGATCCCACCCTGATCCGGGCCGACCAGCTCGAACTGGCCGTCGTCCGTCGTCCGGCCTCCGCCGAAGCCCCCTCCGCCGCCTGCCTCACAGGCGCCTGGCCGGACCAGCCGACCCCCCTCGTCCTCGCCTACGCCCCATCCCGCTGACCACCCGCCCCCAAGACCCCCCACCCCGCCCCGCCCCCCTGCAACGCCGATCATGGAGTTGCGGCACCTCCGAAGAGGGGCAAATTCGGACGAATCGGGGACCCCAACTCCATGATCGACGCGCGGTGGGGCGGGGTGGGGTGGGGGTGCAGGTCAGGAGTGGGCGGTGTGTTCCTTGCGGGCCTGGTCGGCCAGGTGGGCGGGCATGGGGTCGTAGCGGGCGAACTCGCGGCGGAAGGTGCCGGTGCCGGCGGTCATCGAGCGCAGCTCGACCGCGTACCGGAGCAGTTCGGTGGCGGGCACCTCGGCCCGGACCAGGGTGCGCCCATCGACGTCCGGGTCGGGCTCGGTGCCGAGCACCCGCCCACGCCGGCCGGAGAGATCGCCCATCACCGCGCCCACCGACGAGTCGGCCACCCGGATGATGACCTCGTCGACCGGCTCCAGCAGCGTCGGCTGGCCCTTCTCGGCGGCGTCCCGCAGGGCGAGGGCGCCGGCGGTCTGGAACGCCGCGTCGGAGGAGTCGACGCTGTGCGCCTTGCCGTCGCAGAGGGTCACCCGCAGGTCCACCACCGGGCAGCCGGCGACCAGGCCGCGTTCCATCTGCGCCCGGACGCCCTTCTCCACGGACGGGATGTAGTTGTGCGGGACCGCCCCGCCGACCACCTTGTCCACGAACTCGAAGCCCGCGCCGCGGGGCAGCGGCTCCACCTCGATGTCGCAGACCGCGTACTGGCCGTGGCCGCCGGACTGCTTGACGTGCCGGCCGTGGCCCTTCGCGGCGACGGTGAACGTCTCGCGCAGCGCCACCCGGACCGGCTCGGTCTCCAGCTCCACCCCGCCCGCGCGCAGCCGGTCCAGCACCACGTCGGCGTGCGCCTCGCCCATGCACCAGAGCACCAGCTGGTGGGTCTCGGCGTTGCGCTCCAGCCGCAGCGTCGGGTCGCCGGCCACCAGCCGTGCCAGGTTGCGGGCCAGGGCGTCCTCGTCGGCCCGGCTCTTCGCCACGATCGCCACCGGCAGCAGCGGCTCCGGCATCTCCCACGGGGCGACGAGCAGCGGCTCCTCCTTGGCGGAGATGGTGTCGCCGGTCTCCGCGCTGCCCGACTTGGTGATCGCGCAGATGTCCCCGGCGACCACGGCGGGCACCTCGCGCAGCGCCGCGCCGAGGGGACTGTAGAGGTGGCCGACCCGCTCGTCGGCGTCGTGGTCGGGGTGGCCGCGTTCGGCCATGCCGTGCCCGGACACGTGGATCACCTGGTCGGGGCGGAGCGTGCCGGAGAAGACCCGGACCAGGGACACCCGCCCGACGTGCCGGTCGACGGTCGTCTTGACCACCTCGGCGACCAGCGGGCCGTCCGGGTCGCAGACCAGCGGTGGCCGGGGCGAGCCGTCCACCCCGGTGACCGCCGGCAGTTCGTGCTCCAGCGGCGAGGGGAACGCCGACACCAGACCGTCGAGCAGCACGTCCAGGCCGACCCCGGTCTCCGCGCAGACCGGCACCACCGGGTAGAAGTGCCCCCGGGCCACCGCCTTCTCCAGGTCGGTGACGAGCACCTCGGTCTCGATCTCCTCGCCGCCGAGGTAGCGGTCCATCAGGGTCTCGTCCTCGCTCTCCGCGATGATCCCCTCGATCAGCTCGTTGCGGGCCTCGACGATGGCGGGCAGGTGCTCGGGGTCCGGCTCGCGGACGGTGGCCGGCAGCCCGGCCGAGTAGTCGAAGACCCGCCGGGTGATGAGCCCCATCAGGCCGACGACGGACACGCCGTCGTCGCCGAGCATCGGCAGGTAGAGCGGAAGCACGTTGTCGCCGAAGACCCGCTGGCAGAGCGCCACCGCCTTGTCGAAGTCGGCGCGCGGGTGGTCCAGCCGGGCCACCGCGACGGCGCGCGGCATGTCGACCGCGGCGCACTCCTCCCAGAGGGCGGCGGTGGCCGCGTCCATCCCGTCGACGGCGGAGACCACGAACAGTGCGGCGTCGGCGGCCCGCAGGCCGGCGCGCAGCTCGCCGACGAAGTCGCCGTAGCCGGGGGTGTCCAGAAGGTTGATTTTGACGTCCCGGTGCAGCAGCGGGGCGCAGCACACGTTCACCGAACGCTGCTGGCGTACGGCGGCGGGGTCGTGGTCGCAGACCGTGGTGCCCTCGGTGACGGTGCCGGCCCGGCCGATCGTGCCGCTGGCCGCCAGCAACGCCTCGACCAGGGTGGTCTTGCCCGCCCCGGAGTGCCCGACCAGCACCACGTTGCGAACCCTGCCGGGCTCGGTCACCACCGGCGCGCCGCCGGTGACACCCTTCTCCTGGTTTCTCTGCGCCATCGCGGCGCACCTCCCTCAGCCGGTGGTGGTGGCGACCGCCGCGCGCGACGGGGAAGCGGGCCCGGGCGGGTACCGCGGCGATATCCTCCGGTGGTCTTGTGGACGACGGGCTCTCGGACGGGTGGTTCGGTGAGCTGGCTCACCTCCCACGCTCGATCTCACACCCGTTGCCGACACGGCACAAGCCTGCGTGGCGGTTCTCCGACGACCGGCCGTGTTGCCGGCGGCTTCGGGCCGTTATCGTGGGACCGCCATGGCGAAGATCTTCCAAGTGACGGCCCGGGCGGGCATGACCCGCGTCGTGGAGCCGGTCGCGCGCGGTCTGCTCCGCGCGGGCGTGTCCCCCAACGCGGTCACCGTGACCGGCACCCTCGGCGTGCTCGTCGGCGCGCTCGGCTTCGGCGCGCGCGGCCAGCTGGTCGCCGGCGCGCTGATCGTCACGGTCTTCGCGCTCACCGATCTGCTCGACGGCACGATGGCCCGGATGAGCGGCGGCTCCACCCGGTTCGGGGCCTTCCTCGACTCGAGTATGGACCGGGTCGCCGACAGCGCCGTCTTCGGCGCGGTCGCGTACTGGCTGGCCACCCAGCACCACTACGCGGGGGTGGCGGCGGCGCTGCTCTGCCTGGCTGCCGGCGGGTTGGTCTCCTACGTCAAGGCCCGCGCCGAGGGCCTGGGCATGACCTGCAACGTGGGCATCGCCGAGCGCACCGAGCGACTGCTGATCGTCGGGGTGGGCGGCCTGCTCACCGGCCTCGGCGTCGGCCGCGCCCTGGAGGTCGCACTCTGGCTGCTCGCCGCGGTCTCGATCTTCACGGTCGGGCAGCGCATGGTCCACGTGTACCGGCAGGCGCAACTGGTCGGCCCGGAGTGAACCTCACCGAGCTGGGCTACGTCGCCGGCTGGCGGCTGGCCCGCACGCTGCCCCGGTCCGTGGTCGCGGCCGCGTTCCGGGTGGGCGCCGACCGCGCCCACCGCAGGGGCGGCCGGGGTACGGCCCGGCTCCGCGCCAACCTGCGTCGGGTGGTCGGCCCGGAGCTGCCCGAGGCGGAGCTGGACGAGCTGGTCCGGGCCGGCCTGCGCTCGTACGCCCGGTACTGGATGGAGGCGTTCCGGCTGCCGTCGCTGAGCCGCCCGGAGATCCTCGCCGGGTTCCGCCTCGACGGCGCGGAGATGCTCGCCGCCGACGTCGCGTCCGGCCGGGGCGCGGTGGTTGCGCTGCCGCACGGTGGCAACTGGGACGCCGCCGGCGCCTGGGTGGCGGCCAGCGGCTGGCCGATCACCACGGTCGCCGAGCGGCTCAAGCCGGAGGCGGTCTACGAGCGGTTCCTCGCCTTCCGGCAGGGCCTGGGCATGGAGATCGTGCCCACCCACGGTGGCGAGCGACCGGCGTTCGACGTGCTGGTCGACCGGCTCCGGGCCGGCGCTGTGGTGCCGCTGCTCGCCGACCGGGACCTCTCCGCGCGCGGGGTGGAGGTGGACTTCTTCGGCGGCCGGACCCGGATGCCCGCCGGCCCGGCGCTGCTGGCGATCCGGACCGGTGCGCCGCTCTACGTCACCTCGATGTGGTACGAGCCGGAGGTCGCCTGCGGCGCCCTCGAGGGCCCGCTGGAGCTGCCCGACCCGGACAGCGGCCCGCTGGACGCTCGGGTCCGCGTGCTCACCCAGCGGATCGCCGACGGTCTCGCGGCGGGCATCGCCCGTCACCCCGAGGACTGGCACATGTTGCAGCGGATGTGGCTGGACCAGCGGACCGACGGCTCGGGTGCCCCGGCCCAGCCGCCGGCCAGCACCGGGACGATCTGAGGAAGGGCATCGGTGAGCGCGAGGAGTGCAGCGCAGCGGAGCCCCGCAGTCGCGAACGAAGGGCATTGACGTGCGGATCGGCATCGTGTGCCCGTACTCCTTCGACGTCCCGGGTGGGGTGCAGAACCACGTCGTGGACCTGGCCGAGGCGTTGATCGGGCTGGGCCACCAGGTGAGCGTGCTCGCCCCGGCGGACGAGGACTCGCCGCTGCCCCCGTACGTGGTGGCTGCCGGGCGGGCGGTGCCGCTGCCGTATAACGGCTCGGTGGCCCGGATCGCCTTCGGTCCGGTCTCCACCGCCCGGGTGCGGCGCTGGATCAACCGCGGCGACTTCGACGTGCTGCACGTGCACGAGCCGCTCACGCCGAGCCTGTCGATGCTGGCCGTGCTCTGCGCCCGCGGCCCGGTGGTGGCCACCTTCCACACCGCGATGACCCGCTCCCGGGTCCTCTCCGCGGCGCAGGGGATGCTCCGGATCGTGCTGGAGCGGACCACCGCCCGGATCGCGGTCAGCGCGCTGGCCCGCAAGGTGCAGGTCGAGCACCTGGACGGCGGCGCGGTGGAGATCCCCAACGGGGTGACGGTGTCGAGGTTCGCCGGCGTCGAGCCGCTGCCCGGCTGGCCCGGGGAGTGTGGGCCGGGCACCGGCGGGACGCTGGGGTTCCTCGGCCGGTTCACCGAGCCCCGCAAGGGTTTCCCGATCCTGCGGGACGCGTTCGTCGCGCTCGCCCCGCACCGGCCCGGGCTGCGTCTGCTGGTGGCCGGGCCCGGCGACCGGGAGGACCTGTACGCGCAGTTCCCGGCCGGGCTGCGCGACCGGGTCACCTTCCTCGGTCTGGTCCCCGAGGCGGACAAACCTCGCATGCTACGCAGCGTGCACCTGTACGTCGCGCCGAACACCGGCGGCGAGTCGTTCGGGATGATCCTCACCGAGGCCCTCGCCGCCGGCACCACGGTGGTGGCCAGCGACCTGGACGCGTTCCGCCGGGTGCTGGACGGCGGACGGGCCGGCCGGCTGTTCCCGACCGGGGACGCGGTGGCCCTGCGTACCGCCCTGACCGAGCTGCTCGACGACGCGGACCAGCGGGCGGCGTTGACCGCCTGCGGCGACCAGGTGGTGGCCGGTTTCGACTGGCCGGTGGTGGCCCGCCGGGTCCTGGAGGTGTACGCGGCGGCGATCGAGGCCACCGACGGGCGGGTCATCGACCAGGAATGGGTGGAGTTGGGCTGAGCCGGGTGGCCGGTGGGGTCGGTGTGACCAGCGCGCCGGCCGGTGGCCGCCGGATCGGGCGGGAACGGAGCAGCACTACGATGCCGGGCATGCGGTGGGTCGTGGGCGCGGTCATGGTCGTCGGGCTCGTCACGGCGTACCTCTTCTGGACGGCCAACCGGGTCGAACGGCTGCAGGCCCGGGCGGAGTCGGCGGCGCGGGCGCTCGACGCCCACCTGCTGCGTCGCGCGGCGGCCGCCGCGGTGCTCGCCGAACAGCGCTACGGCGTGGAGCTGTACGCGGCCGCCCGGGTCGCCCTGGACGCCGTCCCGCAGGAGCGGGAGGCCGCCGAGAACGACCTCACCCGCCAGTTGCGCACCGTCGAGCTGGATCCGGACGACCCGGCCTGCGAGGCGGTGATCGCGGCCAGCCGGCGGCTGGCGCTGGCCCGCCAGGTGCACACCGACCTGGTCCGGGACGCGCGGGCGGTCCGCCGGCGCCGGCTGGTGCGGCTGTTCCGGATGGGGCGCCGGCACGAGTCGCCCCGCTACTTCGACATCGACGATCCGACCCTGGCCACCCCGGCGGACGTACCCACCAGCTGACCCGCGCCGGGGCCGCCGATCGGCCCGACCAGGCGTGACGACGGCCACAGAGCAGACCACCGTGGGTCTGATTGGCTGTCGGATCGGCGTTGACCCGGTCGTAGCATTTCCGCAGCCACCCCCGAGCAGGCCCGAGGAGCGATGACCCGTGCCCGAATCCACCATCCCGAACAGCAACGCCACCTCCGTCGTCGGCACCGCCCGCGTCAAGCGGGGCATGGCCGAGATGCTCAAGGGCGGCGTGATCATGGACGTGGTCACCCCTGAGCAAGCCAAGATCGCCGAGGACGCCGGCGCGGTCGCCGTGATGGCGCTGGAGCGGGTGCCCGCCGACATCCGGGCGCAGGGCGGCGTGTCCCGGATGAGCGACCCGGACATGATCGACGGCATCATCAACGCCGTCTCCATCCCGGTGATGGCCAAGGCCCGGATCGGCCACTTCGTCGAGGCGCAGATCCTGCAGTCCCTCGGCGTGGACTACGTCGACGAGTCCGAGGTGCTGACCCCGGCCGACTACGAGAACCACATCGACAAGTGGGCGTTCACCGTCCCCTTCGTCTGCGGCGCGACCAACCTGGGCGAGGCGCTGCGCCGGATCACCGAGGGCGCGGCCATGATCCGCTCCAAGGGCGAGGCCGGCACCGGTGACGTCTCCAACGCCACCACCCACATGCGGAAGATCCGCAAGGAGATCCGCCGGCTGCAGTCGCTGCCGGCCGACGAGCTGTACGTCGCGGCCAAGGAGCTGCAGGCGCCGTACGAGCTGGTCAAGGAGGTCGCCGAGACCGGCAAGCTGCCGGTGGTGCTGTTCACCGCGGGCGGCATCGCCACCCCGGCCGACGCCGCCATGATGATGCAGCTCGGTGCCGAAGGCGTGTTCGTCGGCTCGGGCATCTTCAAGTCCGGCAACCCGGCCCAGCGCGCCGCCGCGATCGTCAAGGCCACCACCTTCCACGACGACCCGGACGTGCTGGCCAAGGTCTCCCGCGGCCTGGGCGAGGCCATGGTCGGCATCAACGTCGACGAGATCCCGCAGCCGCACCGGCTGGCCGAGCGCGGCTGGTGACGTGCAGGGAGGGGCCCCTTGTCAACGCCGCAGGCATGGCAGGGGTCCCCTCCTGGCAGCGAGAGGAGCGAACGTGACCACACCCGTCATCGGAGTGCTCGCGCTGCAGGGCGACGTGCGGGAGCACGTGGCCGCCCTGGCCGGGGCCGGCGCCGACGCCCGCCCGGTCCGCCGTCCGGCCGAGCTGGACGCGGTCGACGGGCTGGTCGTCCCCGGGGGCGAGTCCACCACCATCAGCAAGCTCGCCGACATCTTCGAGCTGCGCGAGCCGATCGACAAGCGGATCGCCGCCGGCCTGCCGGTGTACGGATCCTGCGCCGGCATGATCATGCTGGCTTCCGAGGTGCTCGACGGCCGCCCCGACCAGCGGGGCTTCCAGGGCATCGAGATGACCGTCCGGCGCAACGCGTTCGGCCGGCAGGTCGACTCGTTCGAGGCTCCGGTGGAGATCACCGGCGTCGAGGGCGGACCGTTCCACGCCGTCTTCATCCGGGCCCCCTGGGTCGAGCGGGTCGGCGGGGGCGTCGAGGTGCTCGGCCGGGTCACCGGCGGGCCGGGCGCCGACCGGATCGTCGCGGTCCGGCAGGGCAACCTGCTGGCCACCTCGTTCCACCCCGAACTCACCGGAGACCTGCGGGTGCACCGCTACTTCGTGGACCTGGTCCGGTCCGCGGCCTGAGGCCGGAGCAGCACCGCTGTCCCCTCCGGGCAGGTTTTCCGGCCGGCGCCCGTTCTCTCTCGGCAGCGGCGGGGCCACCCGCCGGCCCGACCCGGCGTCCCGGCACGGGTGCCGGGTGTGACATGCGGGGCGGCCCTCTCGGTAGGATTGCCGCGGTTCGGCAGGGCCATCGCCCGCCGTAGCCGTCCACGCGGAGCCGACCGGCCAGCTCCATCCGTAGCGGTTCGGCGCGGGCAGTCGACGCAGGCGTGGATCATTAAACGGAGGTATGAGATGTCCGGCCACTCAAAGTGGGCGACCACCAAGCACAAGAAGGCCGTCATCGACGCCAGGCGCGGCAAGATGTTCGCCAAGCTGATCAAGAACGTCGAGGTGGCGGCCCGGACCGGCGGCGGCGACCCGGCCGGCAACCCGACCCTCTACGACGCCATTCAGAAGGCGAAGAAGAACTCCGTCCCGAACGACAACATCGAGCGCGCGGTCAAGCGCGGCTCCGGCCTGGAGGCCGGCGGCGCCGACTACCAGACGATCATGTACGAGGGCTACGGCCCGAACGGGGTCGCGCTGCTCATCGAGTGCCTCACCGACAACCGCAACCGCGCCGCCACCGAGGTACGCACGGCGCTGACCCGCAACGGCGGCTCGCTCGCCGACGCCGGCTCGGTGTCGTACCTGTTCTCCCGCAAGGGCGTGGTGATCGTCCCCAAGGCGGGCACCACCGAGGACGACGTGATGATGGCCGTCCTCGACGCCGGTGCCGAGGAGGTCAACGACCTCGGCGAGGCGTACGAGGTGGTCTCCGAGCCGGGCGACCTGATCGCGGTCCGCACCGCCCTGCAGGAGGCCGGCATCGAGTACGAGTCGGCCGAATCCTCGCTCATCCCCAGCATGAACGTGCCGCTGGACGAGGAGGGCGCGCGCAAGATCTTCAAGCTGATCGACGTCCTCGAGGACTGCGACGACGTGCAGAACGTCTACGCGAACTTCGACGTGTCCGACGAGATCATGGCCGCCGTCGGCTGACCCCGGCGGCCTGGATATACGCGCCTCCCGGATATATCCTTGTCCGGGAGGTGTGTTTCGTGGCCAAGACTCTGTTGGAACTCGATGAGGATCTTTTGGCGGAAGCGAGGGCCGCTCTCGGCACCGCCACCAAGAAGGAGACGGTGACGGAGGCCCTCCGGCAGGCGGTGGAGTCCAGCCGCGAGCGGCGGCAGCGGGCCCTGGCGGACCTTCAGGAGGTCGCCGACGAGGGCGGCTTCCACTTCGACCGGCTTGATGAACTCGACCGGTGAAGTATCTGGTCGACACGAGTGCCCTGGTCCGCATGGTGCGTCGTCAGGTCGATCCGCGGTGGTCCGATCTTGCAGCCCGCGGCCTGATCGCCATCTGCGACCCGGTGCTCGTGGAAACGCTGACCATCGCGGATGCCAAAGCGTACGACCGGGTCGAGCGCGGGCTCCGCGAGCTGTACCCCTGGGTTCCGGTTCCTGACGACGCCTGGCAGGTCGTGCGGGCGGTGCGGCAGGAATTGGCCAGCCAAAGCGCGCACCAGGGACTGTCCGTCGCCGACCACCTGGTGATCGCCACTGCCATCCGCTTGAAGCTGGTGGTACTTCATCAGGACGCCGACTTCGAGACCGCGGCCAGGCTCGTGCCGCAACTGGGTCAGGAACGAATCAGCTGACCACAGCAGTCGGGCGGACTGACGTGTCCGACGAATCATGGCGGCCGTCGGCTGAGGTCGCCTGGCGTGCCGACGAGCCGATTGTGCGTCGGCTCGGTGGCGCGGTATCGGCACGTGCGCGCCTCGCCGTCGTTCCCCTGAGCCGGCCCGCCTGAGGTCAGTCGCGTTTCGTACGCTCGGCGATGGCCGGCAGGGCGTGCACGAACGAGGCGAGGCTCTTGTACGGCTCACCGGCCAGGACCCGCGCGGCCAGCCCGAACGGGAACCCGGTCACGCCGAGCGCGGAGACCGCCGGGACCCCGGGTGACGTGTGGTGCTCGACCCACTCGCCGCCGTAGGCCCGGATGGCCACCTCGCCGGTGTAGGCGCCGATCAACTGCCACCACCGGTCGAGGCGCTCGTCGGCGAGCGGCCCATCGGCGAGCAGGTCGGCGCACACTTCGTCGAGCGCCGACAGACTCTGCGGTGACCAGTCCAGCCGGCGGCCGAACTGCCGGGAGACCAGTTCCACGCATTCGTCGGCGAGTGTCTGCAGGTACGTTGGTTCCGGCGCACTCATGGTTGGCGATCTTCGCACAGATCATGCCGCCCTTCCGGCCCCGCTCCGGGCGGTTGTGGTTTCCCGGCCCGGCACCCTCGCGGCGCCGGGCCGGGACCGCCTCAGGCGGCGTGCCGTCGTGCCTTGACGGCGCTGTCGATGAAGCCCAGGACGACGATGGCAGCGGTGAGGATGACGGCGAATCGGGCCACGTCCTGAGTGCCGCCCTCGCGCAGCCACTCGAACCGCTGGACCAGCTCCGGGTTGAGCAGCCGGTCGGTGAGCAGCAGCCAGGCGAGCGGCACGGAGAACGCGAGGTCGAGCACCGTCCTGGCCGCGACCAGCGGCCAGGTCCACCGGCCCGCCCGGTACTTCGCGACCTCGAGGCCGATGCTGGCGACCAGCACCGCCAGCAGCACCGGCAGCCAGGAGCCCCACAGCGCCGGGTCGATCATCGGCAGGCGGGAGCCGTCGCCCGACAGCCACGGCTGGAAGTGCTGCCAGGGGAAGAACCCGATGGCGAGCACCAGGAACACGATCGAGGCGCAGCTGTCGACGAGCTTGACCTGCCGCTCCTCGGGGGCCTCGGGCAGCTGGTCGACGGTCCAGGCCGGAAGGTTCAGCGGCGTGTTGGTGCGCTCGAGCACGGCGAAGACGAGGGTGACCCAGAACGCGATCTGCACCGCGGTCTGCATCGCCCCGACCACTCCGGCGCCGATCGCCGCGCCGGGCTCGCCGTCGACCGTCGCCGTGACCACGCCGGTGACGACGCCCACGATGGCGGGAATGAAGGTGAGCAGCGTCCGCAGCAGCCGCCACCAGAGCAGGTAGTAGCGCGGACCGATGAGCTGCAACCGGCGGTCGGAGTAGCGGGCGGCGAGCTGCTCGGGGTTGCCCAGCTCGGTGAGCACCTCGCGCTCCGCGGCGCTGCGGTCCTGCCCGCCGTCGGTGCGCCCGTCGATCATGTCCTCGATGGAGGCGCGCAGCTCGGTGGCGATCTCCGCGCGGCGCTGCGCCGGGACCGCCCGGAGGGTGGCGGCGACGTAGCGGTCGGTCAGCGTACTCATCGGTCCACTCCCTGGATCAGCCCGTTGACGGAGGTCTGTATGGCGGTGAAATCGTCCAGCAGGCGGCGCAGCATGGCCTCGCCGTCGTCGCTGGTGCGGTAGAACTTGCGCGGCCGGCTCTCCTCGGTGTTCCACTCGCTGGTCAGCAGGCCCTGCTCCTCAAGCCGGCGGAGCAGGGGATAGAGCGTGTTGGCGTCGACCGGAAAGCCGTGCTCGCCCAGCCGTTGCAGCAGCGCGTAGCCGTAGTCGGGCCGGCGCAGGGCGACCAGGCTCGCCACCACGACCGTGCCGCGCCGCAGCTCCTGGAGATGGGTCCGGAGGACCTCTTCGCTCACCATGTCTCACACCATACTGTGTCTCACACACTATTGTCGAACGCGGAAACATCGTGTGTGTCGCGATACTGGGTGGCACGGCTGCTCGGAGGGGAACGTTCCGGCCCTCGGTAGGGACCCGAGCGAGACGGAGAGCACCTCCGGCGCGCACGGTGGAGCCGGCCCGACGGCCTGGGTAGGGTAGGTGCCGGTCGGCTCCGACCATCAAGATCCATACCGCCGGGGGGCGCCGCGCATGGCTGACTCGTTCACGCATCTGCATGTGCACACCGAGTACTCGATGCTCGACGGGGCGGCCCGACTCAAGGATCTCTTCGGCGAGGTCAGCCGCCAGGGAATGCCGGCGGTGGCGATGACCGACCACGGCAACATGCACGGCGCGAACGACTTCTTCAAGCAGGCGACGGCCGCCGGCGTGAAGCCCATCCTCGGCATCGAGGCGTACGTGGCGCCCGAGTCGCGCTTCCACAAGCAGCGGGTGCGGTGGGGCCGGCCGGAACAGAAGAGCGACGACGTCTCCGGCAGCGGTGGCTACACCCACATGACCATCTGGGCGCGTAACAAGGTCGGCCTGCACAACCTGTTCAAGCTCACCACCCGGTCGTACACCGAGGGCTACTTCGTCAAGTGGCCGCGGATGGACGCGGAGCTGCTCGCCGAGCACGCGGACGGGCTGATGGCGACCACCGGCTGCCCGTCCGGCGAGGTGCAGACCCGGCTGCGGCTGGGCCAGTACGACGAGGCGTTGAAGGCCGCCGGCAAATACCAGGACATCTTCGGCAAGGAGAACTTCTTCCTGGAGATCATGGACCACGGCATCGACATCGAGCGCCGGGTCCGCCAGGAGCTGCTCGACATCGGCCGGAAGCTGGACATCCCGCCGGTGGTCACCAACGACTCGCACTACACCCACGAGGCACAGGCAGAGGCGCACGACGTGCTGCTCTGCGTACAGACCGCGGCGAACGTCGCCGACCCGAACCGGTTCCGCTTCGACGGCAGCGGCTACTACATCAAGTCCGCCGAGGAGATGCGCGCGGTCGACAGCTCGGACGCCTGGCTCGAGGGCTGCCGGAACACGCTGCTGGTCGCCGAGAAGGTCGACCCGACCGGGATGTTCGAGTCCCACAACCTGATGCCGCGCTTCCCGGTGCCGGAGGGGGAGACCGAGGAGTCCTGGTTCCGCAAGGAGACCTTCGCCGGCCTGGCCCGGCGCTTCCCCAACGGTGTCCCGGAGACCCACGTCAAGCAGGCCGAGTACGAGCTGGGCGTCATCATCCAGATGGGCTTCCCGTCGTACTTCCTCGTGGTCGCCGACTTCATCCAGTGGGCCAAGAGTCAGGGCATCGCGGTCGGCCCGGGCCGTGGCTCGGCCGCCGGCTCGCTGGTCGCGTACGCCCTGGGCATCACCGACCTGGATCCGCTGCCGCACGGTCTGATCTTCGAGCGGTTCCTCAACCCCGAGCGCGTCTCGATGCCCGACGTCGACATCGACTTCGACGAGCGCCGGCGCGGTGAGGTGATCAAGTACGTCACCGAGAAGTGGGGCGAGGACAAGGTCGCGCAGATCGCGACCTTCGGCACGATCAAGGCGAAGGCCGCGATCAAGGACTCGGCCCGGGTGCTGGGCTACCCGTACGCGGTCGGTGACCGGATCACCAAGGCGATGCCACCCGCGGTGATGGGCAAGGACATCCCGCTTACCGGCATCTTCGACCAGAAGCACCCCCGGTACGCCGAGGCCGGCGAGATCCGCGGCCTGTACGAGTCCGATCCGGACGTCAAGAAGGTCATCGACACCGCGCGCGGCATCGAGGGGCTGATCCGGCAGACCGGCGTGCACGCCGCCGGGGTCATCATGTCCGCCGAGCCGATCATCGAGCACGTCCCGCTGATGCGACGGGACGCCGACGGCGCCATCATCACCCAGTTCGACTACCCGACCTGCGAGTCGCTCGGGCTGTTGAAGATGGACTTCCTCGGCCTGCGCAACCTGACCATCATCGACGACGCGCTGAAGAACATCGAGAGCAACCACGGCCGCAAGGTCGACCTGCTCCAGCTTCCGCTCGACGACAAGCCGACGTACGAGCTGCTGGCCCGGGGCGACACCCTCGGCGTGTTCCAGCTCGACGGCGGCCCGATGCGCTCGCTGCTGCGGCTGATGAAGCCGGACAACTTCGAGGACATCTCCGCCGTCCTGGCGCTCTACCGGCCCGGCCCGATGGGCGCCAACTCGCACACCAACTACGCGCTGCGCAAGAACGGCCAGCAGGAGATCACCCCGATCCATCCGGAGCTGGCCGAGCCCCTGGAGGAGATCCTCGGCCCGACGTACGGCCTGATCGTCTACCAGGAGCAGGTGCAGCGCGCCGCGCAGAAGCTCGCCGGCTACAGCCTCGGCCAGGCCGACCTGCTGCGCCGGGCGATGGGCAAGAAGAAGAAGGAGGTCCTCGACAAGGAGTTCGTGCCGTTCCGCGACGGCATGCGCCGCAACGGCTACTCCGACGAGGCCATCCAGACCCTGTGGGACATCCTGGTCCCGTTCGCCGACTACGCGTTCAACAAGGCGCACACGGCCGGCTACGGTCTGGTGTCGTACTGGACCGGCTACCTGAAGGCCAACTACCCGGCCGAGTACATGGCGGCGCTGCTCACCTCGGTCGGCGACGACAAGGACAAGATGGCGCTCTACCTGTCGGAGTGCCGGCGGATGGGCATCCAGGTGCTGCCCCCCGACGTGAACACCTCGGCCGGGCCGTTCACCCCGGTCGGCAAGGACATCCGCTTCGGCCTGGCCGCCATCCGCAACGTCGGCGCGAACGTGGTCTCCTCGATCATGCGGTGCCGCGAGGAGAAGGGCACGTACGCCGACTTCTACGACTTCCTCTCCAAGGTGGACGCGGTGGTCTGCAACAAGAAGACCATCGAATCCCTGATCAAGGCCGGCGCGTTCGACTCGATGCAGCACCCGCGCAAGGGCCTGCTCGCCGTGCACGCCGACGCCATCGACGCGTACGCCGACGTCAAGCGCAAGGAGGCGGTCGGCCAGTACGACCTCTTCGGCGCCGGGTTCGGTGACGTCGACACCGCCACCAGCACCACCGTGATGCCGACCATCGGCGAGGGAGAGTGGGACAAGCGGGACAAGCTCGCCTTCGAACGCGAAATGCTCGGCCTGTACGTCTCCGACCATCCGCTGTTCGGCCTGGAGCACGTGCTCGGCGCGGCGGCCGACTGCACCATCGCCGCCCTCTCCGAGGAGGGGACGGTGCCCGACGGTGCGGTGGTCACGCTGGCCGGCATCCTCTCCGGCGTACAGCGCCGGGTCACCAAGCAGGGTCGGGCCTGGGCCTCAGCCACCCTGGAGGACCTGGCCGGTGGCGTCGAGACCCTGTTCTTCCCCAACACCTACGAGGTGGTCGGCCAGTACATCGCCGAGGACGCGATCGTGGTGGTCAAGGGCCGGGTGGACCGGCGCGACGACACGCCACGCATCATGGCCATGGACATGCAGATGCCCGACATCAGCAGCAACCCCGCCAACAAGCCCGTCACGCTCACCATCCCGGTGCACCGCTGCACCCCGCCCCTGGTCGAAAAGCTCAAGGAGACCCTCGTCCTGCATCCCGGCGACACCGAGGTGCACGTCAAGCTGCTCAACGGCGGCAAGGTCACCACGCTGCGGCTCGGCCCGTTCCGGGTGGCCCCCACCACGGCACTGATGGGGGACCTGAAGAGCGTCCTCGGCCCGGCCAACGTGAGCTGACCCTTACTTGGCGGTGCCGGTGATGATTCCCGGGTTGATGCAGAGGCCCGGAGAGCTGCCGTTCTTCTCGGCGATCTCCAGGCAACGGGTCACCTTGTCCACCTTGGCGTTGGTCTCGGTGATCTGCTTCTGGATCTCGGCGTTGCGGCGATCCTGTTCGAGGTTGCGGGTCTGGGCGAGCTTGTCCTGGAACGCCTTGATGTTGCCCTCGGTCTTCTCGTCGTGGTTGACCCGGGTGATGGTGACCGACAGGATGTCGACGTCGTCGGCCAGCCGGCCCTCGGCGTTGGTCTTGATGCTCTCCGAGAACGGCTTGAGGTCGACGTTCAGGCTGCCGGTCTTCGCGTCGATCCGCTCCAGCGGGTTGTAGGTGGAGAAGGCGTCGTTCACGGCGCTGTCGAGCTGGACGCCGACCCGCTGCCCGCGGAAGCTGTTGAAGTCGCCCTTGTAGTCCATGAACTGCTTTGGGGCGTTCTCGGGCCGGACCTGCCACTCGACCAGCACCTCGACGCAGGCGTCGGCGAGGGTGCCGGTACGCACCCGGACGCAGTTGTCGCTGCCGATGTGGTCGTACTTCTGCCGCCCGGCGTCCCATTCGCCGACCCGCTGCCACGGCGCGACCCACTTCAGGCCGGAGCCGGTGACCTTACCGGTCGGCTTGCCGAAGCTGGTGACGATGCCGACCGAGCGGATCGGTACCGAGTGGGCGCTCGTCGTGACGGTGAGCAGGAGCGTGACGACCAGGGCGGCGGCCGCCGCCAGGAAGCTCGGCTGCCGTACGTTTCGGCGCGGACTCAACAGTGCGACGGCGACGGCGACGAGCGCGGCGAGGGCGGTGACGATCGCGAGGGTGAAGCCGGACGGCATGGGTGCGGCACCTTTCCAGGGGTGGGTTGCTGAGTCGATCATCAAGGTAGCCACCCGGGGCAACACACCCGGCTGCCACCGGCAAGCGGGGGACGTGCACGGCGGACGGGTCAGACCGGCCGGTACTCGACCTCGGGGCGGCCCGGCGTGCCGTAGCGGGGGGCGCGGATCGCACGGTTGGCGGAGACCAGGTACTCCAGGTAGCGGCGCGCGGTCACCCGGGAGATGCCGGTCCGCTGGCTGACCTCGGTCGCGGAGCGTCCGCCGTCGCCGAGGGCGGACAGCACCCGGTGCAGGGTCTGCTCGTCCAGGCCCTTGGGCAGGGTGTGCCGGTCGGCGCCGCGCAGGGTGGCGAACATCTGGTCCACCTCGTGCTGGGCCGACACCTCGTCCTTCGCGAGGGCCTGCCGCCGGTACTCGGCGTACCGCTCCAGCTTGTCGCGGAAGGCGGCGAAGGTGAACGGTTTGAGCAGATAGTGGGTCACCCCGAGGGAGACGGCGGTGCGGACCACCGCCAGGTCCCGCGCCGAGGTCACCGCCAGCACGTCGACGCTGCTCCCCGCCGCCCGCAACGCCCGGCACACGTCCAGGCCGTGCAGGTCGGGCAGGCGAAAATCCAGCAGTACGAGGTCGACCTCCGCGCCACCCCGGTGCCGCAGCGCCGCCATCGCCTCCCGAGCGGTGTGCGCCACCCCGACCACCACGAAGCCGGTCACCCGCTCGGTGTACGCCTTGTGCGCCTCGGCCAGCAGCGGCTCGTCCTCCACCACCAGCACCCGGATCTCGCTCATGCCGCTCACCCGCCCTCCGCTCCGACGGGCAGGCGGACGGTGAACACGGTCTCGCCCTCAGCGGTGCGCGCGACGTCGGACGTGCCGCCGTGGCGGTGGACGACCTGCCCGACCAGCGCCAGGCCGAGCCCCCGGCCGGCGCTCTTGGTGGACCAGCCGCGCCGGAACGCGTCCTCGACCCGGTCCGGGGCCAGGCCGGGGCCGGTGTCGCCCACCCGGACCACGATCTCGTCGTCGGCAGTGCCGACGAACACCCGGACCCGGCGCGGCGGCGGCGTCCCGGCCACCGCCTCCAGGGCGTTGTCGACCAGGTTTCCGACGACGGTGAGCAGGTCGGTGGTGGGCAGCGGGCTGCCGTCGAGCCGGCAGTCGGGCTCGATGAGCAGGTCCACGCCGCGTTCGCCGGCCTGCGCCGACTTGCCGAGCAGCAGCGCCGCCAGTGCCGGCTCGGTCACCGCGCCGACCACCCGGTCGGTGAGCTGCTGGGCGAGCGCCAGGTCGCGGGTGGCGAGCCGGACGGCCTCGTCGGTGCGGCCCAGCTCCACCAGGGTCAGTACGGTGTGCAGCCGGTTGGCCGACTCGTGGGTCTGGGCCTGCAACGCCTCCGTGAGCGCCCGTACCGAGTCCAGCTCGCTGGCCAGGTTGCGCAGCTCGGTCTGGTCGCGCAGGGTCAGCACGGTGCCGAGCACGGTCCCCTCGAAGCGGGTGGCCCGCTGGTTGGCCACCAGCACCCGGTCTCCGGCGAGGATCGGCTCGTCGTGCGCGTCCCGACCGGAGTCGAGCAGCTCGGCCACGGCGGGCGGCAGGTCGATCCCGGCCACCGGCCGGTCGGTCACCGCCGTGTCCTCGGTCAGCCCGAGCAGCCGGCGTCCCTCGTCGTTGACCAGCGCCACCCGGCGGTCCCGGGTCAGCACCAGCAGCCCCTCGCGTACGGAGTGCAGAACGGCGTCGTAGTACTCGTACATCCGGGTCATCTGGCGGGGGCCGAGGCCGTGGGTCTGCCGCCGCAGCCGTCGGCTGAGCAGCCAGGAGCCGGTGGCCGCCAGCGCCAGGGCCGGTGCGGCGGCGGCGAGCAGCACCGGCACCTGGGCGAGCAGCTTCCGGTTGATCGCCTGGGTGGTGATGCCGACCGAGACCAGCCCGACGATCCGGTGTTCGTCGTCGTACACCGGGACGACCGCGCGTACCGACTCGCCGAGGGTGCCGACGTTGGTGGTGGTGAACGGTTCGCCGGCCAGCGCGGGCCCGATGTCGCCGATGAACGGCTGCCCGATCAGCGCCGGGTTGGGGTGGGAGTAACGGGTCCGGTTTGGGGCCATGACGACCACGAAGTCCGTTCCGGTGGCCATCCGGGTGGACTCCGCGTACGGCTGGAGGACGGCCGTCGGATCGGCGGCGGTGAGGGCCGCGTGGACGTCGGGGGAGCCGGCGACGGTCTGCGCCACCGCCAGGACCTCGTCCTCCGCGGCCTGGCGGGCGTCGCTGCGGGCCAGCCAGACGGCGCCTCCGGCGCCGGCGAGCACCAGCAGCGTCACCACGACCGCCTGGAGGGCGAACAGCTGCCCCGCGATGCTCCACTGCCGTCGGGCCACGTTCCCCTCCTTCCGTCGCGCGCCGTCCGCAAGTGTGGCGCACCGGCCGGCCGCCGGTTTCGTCCGTGAGTCACGGGGGTGAACAGAATGAACGCAAGCGTGCCCTGTGTTGAGATCCGTTTCACATTGTGGGCATGGACACCACCACACCCACCCCCGCGGCCGCCCGGCCCGCCCGCCGGGACCGGACCCGGTACCTCTACCTGGCGGTCATCGTGGCCGTCGTCGCCGGCGTCCTGGTCGGCCTCGCCGCGCCGGAGGCCGGCAAGGAGCTGAAGCCGCTCGGCACCGGCTTCGTCAACCTGATCAAGATGATGATCAGCCCGGTCATCTTCTGCACGATCGTCCTCGGCGTCGGGTCCGTCCGCCAGGCGGCGAAGGTCGGCAAGGTCGGTGGCCTCGCCCTCGGCTACTTCCTGATCATGTCGACGGTCGCGCTGGCGATCGGCCTGGTGGTCGGCAACCTCATCCACCCCGGCTCCGGCCTGCACCTGGACGCGGGCACGGCGGGCGCGGGCAAGGCCGCCGCCGGCGGCGAGAGCGGCGGTACCGTCGAATTCCTGCTCGGCGTCATCCCGACCTCGCTGCTCTCCGCCCTGACCGAGGGGGAGGTGCTCCAGACGCTGCTGGTGGCCCTGCTCGTCGGCTTCGCCGTGCAGGCGCTCGGTACGCGCGGCGAGCCGGTGCTGCGGGCGGTGGGCGTGCTGCAGCGCCTCGTCTTCAAGGTCCTCGCGATGATCATGTGGGCGGCCCCGATCGGCGCGTTCGGCGCGATGGCCGCGGTGGTCGGCGCGACCGGCGTGGACGCGCTGAAGAGCCTGGCCCAGATCATGCTCGGCTTCTACGCCACCTGCCTGATCTTCGTGATCGTGGTGCTCGGCCTGCTGCTGCGCCTCGTCGCGCGCGTGTCGATCTTCTCGCTGCTGCGCTACCTGGGCCGGGAGTTCCTGCTGATCCTGTCGACCTCGTCGTCGGAGTCGGCGCTGCCCCGGCTGATCGCCAAGATGGAACACGTCGGGGTCAGCAAGCCGGTGGTCGGCATCACGGTCCCGACCGGGTACTCCTTCAACCTCGACGGCACGGCGATCTACCTGACCATGGCGGCGCTGTTCGTCGCCGACGCGCTCGGCAAGCCGCTGTCGCTGGGTGAGCAGGTCTCGCTGCTGGTCTTCATGGTCATCGCGTCCAAGGGCGCGGCCGGGGTCACCGGGGCGGGCCTGGCCACGCTGGCCGGTGGGCTGCAGTCGCACCGCCCGGACCTGGTCGACGGGGTCGGCATGATCGTCGGCATCGACCGGTTCATGTCCGAGGCCCGGGCACTGACCAACTTCGCCGGCAACGCCGTCGCCACCCTGCTGGTCGGCACCTGGACCGGTGAGTTCGACCGCGAGCAGGCGCGGGCCGTGCTGGCCGGGGAGCGCCCGTTCGACGAGGCGACCATGCTCGACGAGGACGACGCGCACGGCGTGCCGGAGCACGCCGCCCCGCCGCAGCGCCCCGCCGCGCTGGCCGACGCGTCGGCCTGAGCCCACCACCGGCGATCCGTCGCCCGGGCCGGGCCGGACCGTCGTCCGGCCCGGCCCGTCGGCGTACGGCCCTGGGCCGCGAACCCGTCGGGGCACCCACCGCGGGGACCACGATCCGGGGATTGGCCGTGTCCGCCCGCCCGGCTGCCGGCCTAGCGTCGCCGGTGTGGACCTCGAACACGCACGGAAGCTGTGGCAGCCGGAGCCCGGCTGGCTGAACACCGCCAGCTACGGGTTGCCGCCCGAGCCGGCCTGGGTGGCGTTGCAGGACGCCCTCGCGGACTGGCGGGTGGGGCGGATCTCCTGGGAGGGTTGGGGCGAGGCGGCCGGGCGGGCCCGCGCCGGGTTCGCCCGGCTGGTCGGGGTGGCACCGGCGGACGTGGCCATCGGCAGCGCGGCGTCGCAGCTGCTCGCGCCGGTGGCCGCCGCGCTGCCGCCGGGCGCCACGGTGGTCGTCCCCGAGGTCGAGTTCACCTCGAACCTGTTCCCCTGGCTGGTGCAGCAGGAGCGGGGGGTGCGGGTGCGCACGGTCCCACTCGCCGGGCTGGTCGACGCGATCGACGCCGGCACCGACCTGGTCGCGTTCAGCCTGGTGCAGTCGGCCGACGGCGCAGTCGCCCCGTACGAGGAGATCGTCGCGGCGGCCCGGGCGCACCGCGCCCTCGTCGCGGTGGACGCCACCCAGGCGTGCGGCTGGCTGCCCTTCGCCGCGGACCGGGCGGACGCGGTGGTGGTGTCGGCGTACAAGTGGCTGATGGCGCCGCGTGGCGTGGCCTTCGCCTACCTGGCCCCGGCGCTGCGCGACCGGCTGCGCCCCGACGCCGCCGGCTGGTACGCGGGCCAGGACCCGCACGCCTCCTACTACGGCCCGCCGCTGCGGCTGGCCGACGACGCCCGGCGCTTCGACATCTCCCCGGCCTGGTTCAGTTTCATCGGGGCGGCGCCCGCCCTGGAGGTGCTCGCCGAGATCGGGCTGCCCGCGGTGCGCGAGCACGACGTGGCGCTGGCCAACCGGTTCCTCGCCGGCCTGGGCCGGCCGCCGGGGGACAGCGCGATCGTGACGGTCGAGGTGCCCGGCGCGGCGGAGAGGCTGGCCCGGGCCGGAATCCGCGCGGCGGTCCGCGCCGGCCGGGTCCGGGCCTCGTTCCACCTCTACACCACCGAGGAGGACGTCGACCGGGCGCTGGACGCGCTGACAAGCTGACCGCCCGCTGCGGTTGCCCTGCCGCAGTACCCGTCAGCCGGTGACGGTGGCACCCCACATGTAGACGCTCGCCGATACCGTTCGCGTCCGGCGAGCAGGGGTGGGCAGGCCTGCTCCTATGGGGACAGCGCCCCTTCGCTTCGGGCTGAATGTGTGGGGGATCGACATAGCTCGACTCCGTCGGCGCGCCGTAGGTTTCCTGCACGCGACGGCCCTGTGACACCGGTCACCGACCTGGCCGTTGCGCGGGCTACGGAGGGTGTGGCGATGGCCGGGCAAGCGCTGCTGTCGGCCCGCGGGCTGACCCGGGACTTCCGGGGCTTCCGGGCGGTCGACGGCGTCGACCTCGACGTGGCGCCGGAGACCGTACACGCCCTCGTCGGGCCGAACGGTGCCGGCAAGACCACTTTGTTCAACCTGCTCACCGGCTTCCTGCCGCCCACCGCCGGGCGGATCGAGCTGGCCGGCCGGGACGTCACCGGGCTGCCCCCGGAGCGGGTCGCGCGGCTGGGCGTGGCCCGGTCCTTCCAGATCACCAGTCTCTTCTCGCAGCTTTCCGCGCGGGAGCACGTGGCGCTGGCCCTGCAGTCGCCCAGCGGACTGGGCTGGCGGTTCTGGCGCTCGGCGAAGCTGATGCACCGCTACCGTGACCGGGCCGACGAGCTGCTGGCCATGGTCGGCCTCGCCGAGCTGGCCGACGCGCCGGCCGAGGCGCTCGCGTACGGGCGCAAGCGCGCCCTGGAGCTGGCCATCGCCCTCGCCCTCGACCCCAAGGTGCTGCTGCTCGACGAGCCCACCGCCGGCATGGGGCTGGAGGACGTCGACCGCACCGTCGACCTGATCGCCCGGCTACGCGCCGGGCGCACCGTCGTCATGGTCGAGCACAACATGAGCGTCGTCGGCCGGCTCGCCGACACCGTCACCGTCCTCCAGGCCGGCAAGGTCCTGGTCGAAGGGCCGTACGAGCAGGTCCGCGCCGACGAGCGGGTCATCACCGCCTACCTGGGAGCCGCCGATGCTGCGCATTGAGAACCTCTCCGCCTGGTACGGGGAGGCGCAGGTGCTGCGGGAGGTGAGCCTGGAGGTGGCCGCCGGCGAGGTGGTCACCCTGGTCGGCCGCAACGGCGCCGGCAAGTCCACCCTGCTGCGCTGCGTGATGGGGCTGCACCCCGGCCAGCGCGGCATGGTCACCCTGGACGGCACCGACCTCACCCGGCTGCCGGCGTACCGGCGGGCGCGGCTCGGGCTCGGCTGGGTCCCCGACGACCGCGGCGCGTACGCCACCCTTAGCGTCACCGAGAACCTGACCCTGCCGCCCCGGGTCGGCCCCGACCCGTGGCCGCTGGAGCGGGTGTACGAGGCGTTCCCCGCCCTCTACGCCCGGCGGGAGTCGGCGGCCACCATGCTCTCCGGCGGCGAGCAGCAGATGCTCGCCCTGGCCCGGGTGCTGCGGATGGGCGCCCGGCTGCTGCTCTGCGACGAGCCCACCGAGGGGTTGTCGCCGCTGCTCGTGCAGCAGGTCGGCGACCTGCTGCGGGAGGCCAAACAGCACGGCGTGACCGTGCTGCTGGTCGAGCAGAACCTGCACTTCGCCACCGGCGTCGCCGACCGGCACTACCTGCTGGCCGAGGGACGCGTCGCGGAGGCGATGGACAACTCCGAGGTGCGCTCGCGGGAGCGCGAGCTGCTGGCGTACCTCGGGATCTGACACGACGGCTGACCCGCGCGGACCGCGCGGTACGGAAGGGATCGAGATGCGCAGGAGCGTGGGTGTGGCCGCCGCCTCGGCGGCGGTGGCGGCGCTGGTGACCGGCTGCGGCGGCGGTGGCCCGCAGTCCGGCGGCGACCAGAAGCTGACCGGTGACAAGATCGTGCTGGGCGTCCTCAACGACCAGTCCGGGGCCTACTCGGACCTGTCCGGGAAGAACTCGGTCAAGGCCGTGGAGATGGCCGTCGCCGACTTCAAGGCCAAGTACGGCGACAAGGCGGTCACCAAGAACATCTCCGTGGAGACCGCCGACCACCAGAACAAGCCGGACGTGGCCAACAGC
Source organism: Micromonospora sp. NPDC007271 (assembly GCF_040634005.1). NCBI lineage: Bacteria > Bacillati > Actinomycetota > Actinomycetes > Micromonosporales > Micromonosporaceae > Micromonospora > Micromonospora sp. NPDC007271. Next base: position 3,291 of record NZ_JBEYER010000046.1, on the reverse strand, counting down.
AAGGCCCAGGAGATGTACGACCGCAAGGGCGTCGACGCCATCCTCGACGTGCCGACCTCTTCGGCCGCCCTCAAGGTCGCCGACGTGGCCAAGGAGAAGAAGAAGCTCTACTTCAACATCGGCGCGGCCACCACCGACCTGACCGGCAAGAGCTGCAACAAGTACACGTTCCACTACGCGTACGACACCTACATGCTGGCCCACGGCACCGGCACGGTGACCACCGAGCAGGTCGGCAAGAACTGGTACATCCTCTACCCGAACTACGCCTTCGGGCAGGACATGGAGAAGAGCTTCTCCGCGGCCATCACCGCCGCCGGCGGGCAGGTGGTCGGCAAGGACGGCGCGCCGTTCCCGAACACCAGCGGCGACTACTCGTCGTTCCTGCTCAAGGCCCCGACGCTGAACCCGAAGCCGCAGGTGCTGGGCACCATGCAGGCCGGCGCCGAGCTGGTGAACGTGGTCAAGCAGTACAACGAGTTCAAGCTGCGGGACAAGGGCATCGGGCTGGCGGTGGGCCTGATGTTCATCACCGACATCCACTCGCTCACCCCGGCCGCGCTCGCCGGCACCACCTACACCGACGCCTGGTACTGGAACTTCGACCAGCAGAACCGGGAGTGGGCCGACCGGTTCCAGAAGGAGACCGGCACCCGGCCGTCCTTCGCCCACGCGGCCAACTACTCGGCCGCCATGCAGTACCTGGAGGCGGTGCAGGCCGCCGGCACCGACGACGCGGACGCCGTGGTCAAGGGCCTCGAAGGCAAGGAGGTCAACGACCTCTTCCTGCGTAACGGCAAGATCCGTGCGGAGGACCACCGGGTGATCCACGACTCGTACCTGGCCCAGGTGAAGCCGCAGGCCGAGGTGACCGAGCCGTGGGACTACGTCAAGATCCTCAAGACCATTCCGGCGGCCGAGGCGTTCCGCGCCCCGTCAGCGGACTGCAAGCTGTGACAGGCTTCCTGCAGAACACGTTCAACGGGCTGGTGGGCGGGGCGTTCTACGCCCTGCTCGCCCTCGGGCTCGCGGTCATCTTCGGCATGCTCCGGGTGGTGAACTTCGCCCACGGCGCCTTCTACATGCTCGGCGCGTTCGGGGCGTACGTGCTGCTCGCCGAGGCGGGGGTGCCGTTCTGGGCGGCGCTGGTGATCATGCCGGTCGCGCTGGGGCTGCTCGGCATGCTCCTGGAGCGGGCGGTGATCCACCGGCTGACCCGGCTCGACCCGCTCTACAACTTCCTGCTCACCTTCGGCCTGACGCTGATCCTCCAGGACCTGGTCAAGTCCCGGTACGGCGCGCAGTCCAGCCCGTACGCCAGACCGACCGAGCTGAGCGGGATGGTCGACCTCGGGCTCTTCGAGTTCCCCGCGTACCGGGTCTTCGTGCTCGGCTTCACCGTGCTGCTCTGCGGGGCGGTGTGGTGGGTGCTGGGGCGTACCCGGGTCGGCATGGTGGTCCGGGCGGCCACCGAGCGGCCCGAGCTGACCCGGGCCTTCGGCATCGACGTCGGGAAGTGGGTCACCCCGGTCTTCGGGTTCGGGATCGCCCTGGCCGGGCTGGCCGGGGTGCTCGCCGCCCCGACGCGCGCGGTGAACCCGCTGATGGGGGCCGACCTGATCATCGTGGTCTTCGCCGTGGTGGTGATCGGCGGCCTCGGCTCGATCTTCGGCTCGGTCGCCGCCGGTTTCGGCATCGGCCTGATTCAGGCCTGGACCGAGGCGTACCTGAGGGACTTCCTGATCGTGTCGCAGACGATCGTCTTCGTGGTGATGGCCGCGGTGCTGCTGTGGCGCCCAGCCGGCCTGTTCGGGCGCGAGGAGGCACCCGCATGAGCGAGCGTCAGCGAGCGAATCATCAGTGCAGTGCGAAGGTGCCTCATGGCGGCACGAAGCGAAGCGGAGTGCCGGCATGAGCGAGCGTCAGCGAGCGAATCATCAGTGCAGTGCGAAGGTGCCTCATGGCG
>NZ_JBEYER010000046.1:0-1227 GCF_040634005.1 Micromonospora sp. NPDC007271 | reverse complement strand
CGGCACGAAGCGAAGCGGAGTGCCGGCATGAGCGAGCGCAGCGAGCGAATCAGCCAGCCCCGTGCCACAGGTCATGACGGCGCCGAGCGGAGCGAGGTGACGGCATGAGCAGCGCCGTCGACACGCCGCCCGAGGCAGCCCGCCCGGCGCCCCCGTCCGGGCTGGTCGCCGTCGCCCGGGCGCCCGGCTGGGTCCGGTACGCGCTGCTCGCCGTCGGCCTGGTCGTGGCGCTCTGGCTGCCCAACGGGCTCTACCCGGCGGTCGCCGTGGACATCCTCTGCTGGGCGCTCCTCGCCGTCTCGGTGGACCTGCTGCTCGGCTTCACCGGGCTGATGTCCTTCGGGCACGCCGCCTTCTGGGGCACCTCGGCGTACGTCACCGGCCTGGTGGCGGTCCACGCCGGCCTGCCGTTCCCGGCCGCCGTGCTGGCCGGGGCCCTGGCCGCGGCGCTGCTCGCGCTACCGATCGGCTACCTCGCGGTCAAGCGCACCGGGATCTACTTCGCGATGGTCACCCTGGCCTTCGCGCAGATGGTCTACTACGTGGCCAACGAGTGGCGCTCGGTCACCGGAGGCGAGAACGGCCTCCAGGGCGTGCCCCGCTCGTTCTTCGGAGTCGATCTCGCGGACGACTACTATTTCTACTACGCGATCCTGCCGATCGTGCTGCTCGGCCTGCTCGCCGTCTGGCGGATCGTGCACTCGCCGTTCGGCCGCGTGCTGGTCGGCATCCGCGACAACCCGGCCCGGGCTCGTGCGCTCGGCTACCCGGTGCACCGGTACAAGCTGACCGCGTTCGTCCTCTCCGGCTTCCTCGCCGGGCTGGGTGGCGGCCTCTTCGCCGTCAGCCACCGGTTCGTCTCCCTCGACGTGCTGCACTGGACCACCTCCGGCAAGGCCGTCATCGTGGTGGTGCTCGGCGGCATCGGCACCCTCTGGGGCGGCGTGCTCGGGGCGGCGCTGGTGGTCCGCCTGGAGGACTGGCTGTCGTTCTCCGGGTTCGAGGCGATCGGCCTGGTCACCGGGGGGATCTTCGTCCTGGTCGTGCTGTTGTTCCGGCGGGGGATCTGGGGGAGCGTCGCTGCGCTGGCCCTGCGGTGGGGGCGTCGCCCTTCGCGTTGAGGGCTGGGGCGAGCGTGCTCTTCGCGTTGAGGAGCGTGCCCTTCGTGTTGTGGGCTGGGGGCGAGGGTGACCGGCTCCGGGCGGTCAGGCTTGATCCCTGCGCCGG
>NZ_JBEYER010000045.1:0-58321 GCF_040634005.1 Micromonospora sp. NPDC007271 | reverse complement strand
TCCAGCAGCGCGAGGACGACCTGGGTCTCCGGGTCGCCGAAGCGGGCGTTGAACTGACCGCCCGGAGCCGGGCACCCTCGCCCCCAGCCCAAACAGCAACCACCCACCAACAGCAACCAAGCACCACAGCAACCACCCACCAAGCGAGGGCTACGTGGCGTCGATGACCCCGGTGAGCAGCAGGCAGAGAACCAGCGAACCGAGCGCCACCCGGTACAGGACGAACAGGTACAGGGTGTGGTGGGCGACGTAGCGCAGCAGCCAGGCGATCGCCGCGTAGCCGATCCCGAAGGCGATCATCGTCGCGACGACCATCTGGGCCACGCTCGGCGCCGCGGTCCCGGGCGCCGACGGCTCGAAGACGTCCGGGAGGCTGAACACGCCGGAGATCACCACCGCCGGGATCGCCAGCAGGAACGAGTACCGCGCCGCCGTCTCCCGGGTCAGGTTGATCAGCAGGCCGGCGGTGAGTGTGCCGCCGGAGCGGGACACGCCGGGGATCAGCGCCAGGGCCTGGGCGAAGCCCATGATGACGCCGTCGCGCATCCGGAAGTTCTCCAGCGTGCGGGTCTGCCGTCCCCAGTACTCGGCGAAGGCCAGCACCAGCGCGAAGAAGATCAACGTGAAGGAGACCAGGTAGAGGTTCCGCCCGGCGGTCCGGATCTGGTCCTTGAACAGCAGCCCGAAGATGCCGATCGGGATGGTGCCGACGATGACGTACCAGCCCATGCGGTAGTCGAGGCTGGACCGGACCGAACGGTCCCACAAGCCGACCACCCAGGTGCGGACGATCCGCCAGATGTCCTTCGCGAAGTAGATGAGCACCGCCGCCTCGGTGCCGAGCTGGGTCACCGCGGTGAACGACGCGCCCGCGTCCCGGCCGAAGAAGAGCGCGGAGGTGATCCGCAGGTGGCCGGAGGACGAGACGGGCAGGAATTCCGTGAGCCCCTGGACGATGCCCAGGACGATGGCCTCTACCCAGGTCACTCGCCGACTCCGGACATCTCCAGGGCCTCGGCGACGGTGCGCAGCGTCTGCACGCCGCTGTCCCGGTCCGCGGCGAACAGGGTCACCGACAGGGTGGTGACGCCGGCGTCGGCGTACGCCCGCATCCGGTCGGCGATGCGCTCCTTCGGGCCGAGCAGCGAGGTGCGGTCGATGAACTCCATCGGCACCGCGGCAGCCGCGTCCCGCTGCCGCTTGGCCAGGTAGAGGTCCTGCACCTCGCGGGCAGCGTCGCCGTAGCCCATCCGGGTGGCCAGCTGGTTGTAGAAGTTCTGCTGCCGGCTGCCCATGCCGCCCACGTAGAGGGCGGCGTACCAGCGGACCAGCTCGGCGCAGGCGGCGATGTCGTCGCCGACCACCACCGGGACGGACGGCACCACGTCGAAGCCGGCCAGCTCCCTGCCGGCCCTGGCGCGGCCGGCCCGGACGGAGGCCAGCTGCTCCTCGGCGAACTCGGGCGCGTAGAAGACGGCCAGCCAGCCGTCGGCGATCTCGCCGGCCAGTTCGAGGTTCTTCGGGCCGACGGCGGCCAGGTAGATCGGGATCTGCTCGCGCGGCGGATGGAAGCCCAGTCGCAGCGCCTTGCCCGGCCCGTCGGGCAGGGGCAGGGTGTAGTGCTCCCCGTCGTACGCGACCTCCTTGCGGGCGATCGCCAGCTTCACGATGTCCACGTACTCCCGGGTGCGGGCCAGGGGCTTGGCGAAGCGGACGCCGTGCCAGCCCTCGGAGACCTGCGGACCGGAGACGCCCAGGCCGAGGCGGAACCGGCCGCCGGTGAGGGCGTCGATGGTGGCCGCGGTCATCGCGGTCATCGCGGGGGTGCGGGCGGGGATCTGCATCACCGCGCTGCCGACGTCGATCCGCTCGGTCTGACCGGCGATCCAGGCCAGCATGCTCGGCGAGTCGGAGCCGTAGGCCTCCGCCGCCCACACCACGGAGTAGCCGAGCCCGTCGGCCTCCTGGGCCAGGGCCAGATGATCGGCCGGCGTGCTCCACGCCGTCTGGTATCCGAGGCTGAGCCCGAGTCGCACTGGTCCTCCCACCGTCCGCACCACAGGTCGCATCAGGTTACGCAATGCCGGTGGTCGACCCGATCACCGGCTCGCCCCCGAACACGTCACACCGGTGGAGCGGGAACTTGACTGCGGGCGAGGATATCCGTGACGCGCGGTTCGAAATAAGGTTCACCCATGCAACAGCGACCGCTCGGCCGAAGCGGGCTGGCGGTTTCGCGGCTCGCACTCGGCACGATGACCTGGGGACGGGACACCGACGCCGACGACGCGGCCGCCCAGCTGAAGAGCTACCTCGACGCGGGCGGCAACCTCGTCGACACCGCCGACGTGTACGCCGACGGCGACGCCGAGTCGGTGATCGGCTCGCTGCTGGGCAGCCTGGTCGCCCGGGACGAACTGCTCATCGCCACCAAGGCGGGGCTGCGGCCGGGCAGCGGCCGCCGCCGGGACGGCTCCCGGGGCCACCTGCTGCGGACCCTGGACGCGTCGCTGCGCCGGCTCGGCACCGACCACGTCGACCTGTGGCAGGTGCACGGGTACGACCCGGACACCCCCCTGGAGGAGACCCTGGCCGCGCTGGACCACGCGGTGTCCAGCGGCAAGGCCCGGTACGTGGGGGTGTCCAACTTCTCTGGATGGCAGACCGCCCGGGCCGCCGCCTGGCAGGCCGCCTGGCCGGGGCGGACCCCGATCGTCGCCGCGCAGGTGGAGTACTCGCTGCTGGAGCGGGGCGTGGAGCGCGAGGTGCTGCCCGCCTGCGAGGCGATGGGGCTGGGGGTGCTGCCCTGGTCGCCGCTGGGCCGGGGGGTGCTCACCGGCAAGTACCGCAACGGCCGCCCGGCCGACTCCCGGGCCGCCTCGCCGCACTTCGAGCGCTTCGTCACGCCGTACCTGGAGCCGCGCTGCTCCAGCATCGTGGAGGCGGTCGCCACCGCGGCGGGCGGGCTGGGCGTGTCGCCACTGGAGGTGGCGCTGGCGTGGATCCGGGACCGGCCCGGGGTGACCGCGCCGATCCTCGGCGCCCGCACCGTGGGCCAGCTCCTCGGCGCGCTGCAGGTGGAGCGGATGACCCTGCCGGAGGAGATCGTCACCGCGCTGGACGACGTGTCGGCCGTGCCGGTCGGCTACCCGGAACGGGACGGCTGACCGGCCGGAGGGGTCTGCTCAGCCCGCCGGCCGCTGGCCGGGGACGTCCCGGCCCGTTTCCGGGCGGCGCCACCACGGGGGCGACACAGGTCACCGCCCGGGGCTGGCGCACGGCCGGCGAGCTGGGCAGCATAGGTCCATGGACTACGAATACGCGCCGCTGCGGTTGCCGGCGAATGTCGACCGGTTGACCGCCGCGGCGCAGCTGGCGATCCAGGCGGAGTTCTCCGGCTGGGAGTTGGCCCGGGTGCGGCTGTACCGGGACGGCACGCGACAGGTGATGCTGCGCCGCCGCCGGGTCAACCAGCCGCAGCCGGGTTTGTCGTACTGAGGCTGGGCGCATCCCCGCCTCGCTCCGCACGCCCCGGGGCCCGCACCGCACGGTCGGGCCCCGGGGACGTAACGGCTGCCCTAGTGGGCGTGGTCGTGCTCCTCGTCGAGCTCGAGGAACGGGTGCTCGTCGAGCCGGCCGACGAGGCGATCGTCGGGGGCCGGCTGGAACGGGCCGAGCGGGTCGTCGTCGTCGAACGACTCCAGGTCGACCGGGGTGCCGACCTCGCTGACCATGACCAGGCCGTCGAGCGGCTCCAGCTCCGGCACGTCCAGCGCGCTGAGCGAGCCGTCACCGCTCTGCAGCAGCTCCAGCACGGCCTCGCCGACGCCCTCGACCGGGGCCGGCTCGTCCTCCTCGGGGGTGCCCTCGCGGCGGGCCGCCTCGGCCGCCCGGATCAGGGCGGACACGCTCGGGACGCGGTAGTCGCGCCGCTGCCGCACGGAGATGACCCGCGGGTGCGGGTCGGTGGCCTCGACACCCTCGACCACGCCGAAGCGCTCGTCGGCCTCGTCCGGGTCGATCGACTCGACGTCCCACGGGGTCACCTCGCCGAACGCGTCGAGCAGCTGCTCGTCGTAGGCGAACGAGGCGTTGTTCAAATTGACGTACGCCTGCCAGACGGCGTCGTCGTCGATCCGGCCCTGGGCGGCGCGGACGGCGGCCAGGTGGGCGCGGGCCGCGTCGATCACCCGCTCGAGGGCGGCGTCCAGCTCACCGTGCTGGTCGGTCATGTATGGCAGTCCCTTCACGATGGGGGAAGAATCCGCGCCGACGGTGACGCGACGGGCACGGTTAGCAGCTGCGGAGAAACCGGTCGAGAACCCGCACGCCGAACTGTAGCCCGTCCACCGGAACCCGCTCGTCGATGCCGTGGAACAGGCCGGAGAAATTGAGGTCGGCGGGCAGCCGCAGCGGCGCGAAGCCGAAGCAGCGGATGCCGAGCTGGGAGAACGCCTTGGCGTCGGTGCCGCCGGAGAGCATGTACGGCACCGGTCGGGCGCCCGGGTCCTCGGCGCGCAGCGCCGCGGACATGGCGTCGACCAGATCGCCGTCGAAGGTGGTCTCCAGGGCGGGCTGGCGCTGGATGTACTCGATGGCGATGTCCGGGCCGACCAACTCCCGCAGCTGCCGCTCCAGCAGCTCCGACTGGCCGGGCAGGCTGCGGCAGTCGATCGTGGCGGTGGCCCGGCCGGGGATGACGTTGTCCTTGTAGCCGGCGGCGAGCCGGGTCGGGTTGGCGGTGTTGCGGATGGTCGCGCCGATGATGTTGGCGATCGGGCCGAGCTTGGCGATCGCGGTCTCCGGGTCCTCCGGGTCGATCTCGATGCCGAGCACGTCGGCAACCTCGTCCAGGAACGCCCGCACGGTGTCGGTGACGACCACCGGGAAGCGGTGCCGGCCGATCCGGGCGACCGCCTCGGCGAGCGCGATGACCGCGTTGTCGTCGTGCACCATCGACCCGTGGCCGGGGCGGCCCTTGGCGTGCAGGCGCAGCCAGTCGATGCCCTTCTCGGCGGTCTCGATCAGGTAGAGCCGCTGCTGCTCGTCGACGGAGTAGGAGAAGCCGCCGACCTCGCCGATCGCCTCCGTGCAGCCGTCGAACAGGCCGCGGTGCTCGCGGGCGAGGTAGTGCGCCCCGTAGTCGCTGCCGGCCTCCTCGTCGGCGGTGAAGGCGAGCACGATGTCCCGCGACGGGCGCACCCCGGAGCGCTGCCAGCCGCGGACCACGGCGAGCACCATCGCGTCGAAGTCCTTCATGTCGATCGCGCCGCGGCCCCACAGGTAGCCGTCGCGGATCTCGCCGGAGAACGGGTGCACCGACCACTCGTCCGCGTCGGCGGGCACCACGTCGAGGTGGCCGTGCACCAGCAGGGCGTCCCGCCCGGGGCCGGTGCCGGCGATCCGGGCGACCACGTTGGCCCGGCCGGGCGCGGACTCGTGGATCTCGGCGTCGACCCCGACCTCGGCGAGCTTCTCCGCGACGTACTCGGCGGCGCGCCGCTCCCCGACGCTGGTGTCGTTGTCCCCGGTGTTGGTGGTGTCGATGCGCAGCAGGTCGCGGCAGAGGTCCACGACCTCGTCGGTGGGGTCCGGTCGGGTGGCGGCGTGGCTCGTCATCGCTTCTTCATACCAGTCGGGCCCCGCGGCCGGCCCACCCCCGTCCGCGCGCGGTTTCGCGGATCGCGCGACCGGGTACCGCCGCTGGCGTCCCCGCACCGCCCGTGGACCGCTAGGCGCCGCCGATCCCCCGGCGGCCACCAGTCGAGGAGGGCACCGTGACCGTCCCCCTGCCGCCGCTGCCGCCCGCCGCCGACGACGCCTACCGGCCCGGTGGCCGGAGCGTGGTCGAGATCGTGGATCGGGAGCACCGGACGTTGCTCGGCCTGGCCGGGCAACTCGCCGGAGCGCAGCTGCCGGCCGACCGCCGCCGGGAGGTGCTCGAGGTGTTCACCGCCGCGGTGTCCCGGCATCTCTCCGCGGAGGAGCAGTATCTCCTTCCCGCCGCCCGGGCCGCCGTGCCGGAGAGCGCCGACCCGGTGGACCGGGAGATCGAGGCGGACGCCGCGCTGCGCGCGGCACTGAAGGGCCTGTCCGGGCCGGCGGACCCGGCGCTGGCGGAGGTGGTCGACCGGGTACGCCGGCACGTCGACCGGGTCGCCGCGCTGGTCACGTCGCTGCGTGGGGTGGCCACCGACGCCGAGCTGATCCGGCTCGGCAACCGGTGGGAGATCGCCGAGGAGGCGGCGCCCACCCGGCCGCACCCGGGCACCCCGGCCAGCCCGCCGTGGAACAAGCTCGTCGAGCCGGCGGTGGGGGTGCTGGATAAGGTCCGCGACGCGGTGACCGGCCGGCGTACCCACGTGTCGGACCTCGAGCGGCGCCGGGTGCGCTGAGTCGGGCCGCCGTCCGGGCGACACCCGATCGATCGAGGTACGCCGATGGCGAAGGCTCTTCCGCATACCGGTTCGTGGTCCTACCGTCACCGTATGAATCTGGAGCTGCGACACCTGCGGGTCGTCTGCGCGATCGCGGAGACGGGGAGCGTGACCAAGGCGGCCTCGACCCTCGGCCTGGCCCAGCCGGCACTGACCGCCCAGCTCCAGCGCATCGAGCGGACCCTGGGCGGTCCACTGTTCGAACGCGACCGCCGCGGCGCCCGTCCGACCGCGCTGGGCGAGCTGGTGCTGGACCGGGCCCGGGTGCTGCTGCCGGCGATGAAGGGGCTTCAGGACGAGGCGGCCCGGCTGGCCGGGGCGGGCGACCCGCTGAACCGCTACCGGTTCGGCGGGGTGAACAGCCCGATCCTCGGCCGGCTGGTGCACCGGCTCGCCGCCGAGCAGCCGGACGTGGGGATCACCACGTACGCGTCCTGGTCGGTGGACGAGCTGGCCCAGCTGGTGGCCGGCGGCCGGCTCGACTTCGCGCTCATCGGGGTGTGCGGGGACGCCCGCCCGGCGGTGGAGTTCGGGCTGAGCTGGCGGGAGGTGGCCGTCGACCCGATCTCCGTGCTGCTGCCGCAGCACCACCCGCTGGCCGACCGGGGCGAGGTGCGCCTGGTGGACCTGCGGCGCGAGCAGTGGGTGGCGGCACCCGGGGACGGCTGCTTCGGCGACTGCTTCGCCGCCGCCTGCGCCCGCGCCGGGTTCACCCCGCGCAAGCTGTACGAGGCGGACGTGCGCGGCTGCGTGGACCTGGTCGACGCGGGCGAGGGGGTGGCGCTCTGCCAGGCCACCTTCCGGCCCCCCGCCGGGCTGGTGACCCGCCGGCTGGCCGGGGCGCCGCTGCGCTGGCGGCTGCTGCTGGGCTGGCACCCGGACGCGCCGGCCGCCGGGGTCGCCGAGACGGTGCTGGAGACGGCGGTGGCCGCGTACACGGACGCGCTGGCGCCGCACCCGGACTACCTGGCCTGGCTGCTGCGGCATCCCGACTTCGGTGCCCGGGTGCCGGTGACCGGCGGGGTGCGAACGGCCTGAGCGCGGGTATCAGGGCGGCATGACTGATCTGTACCCCGCCGCCGAACAGCGGGAGCTGCTGCGCCAGGCGGCCGCCACGCACGCCGCCGCCGCCCAGGACGTGGAGACCTTCCTGCGCCGGCTGCCAGAGGTGCCCGACCCGGCCGACATCACCGAGTACGCCAACCTGCTCAGCCGGGAGGAGCGGGCCCGGGCCGACCGGCAGGCCGCCGCCGACGCCGCCGGCCTGCAGCTGCCGAGCATGGAGCCCGAGTAGTACGGCCGGACGCGGGACGGCACCCGGGACGCAGTCCGGGTGCCGCCGGTCCGGTCCGGCTCGGCGTCCGGGGGACGCCGGCCGGATCAGCGTTCGACGAGGACGTCGTGGCCGAGATCGAGCAGCGAGTGCCGCCACTCGTTGTCGGTGTTGCCGGCGCTCGGCCGGGCGTCGATGAGGGACTGGATGCGGTCGACCGCCTCCTGCATCACCTCGATGTCCTCCCGGGTGAGGTCCACCTTGCGCTTGCTCAGCACCCGCAGGATGTGCCGGCCCGGCTCGGGCAGGGACATGTTCGGTTCGGGGCCGAACGACTCCTCGCCCGAACCCCGGGTCAGCAGCCACTGGCGCAACTGCTCGGAGGGGACGTTCACCAGGGCGTGGAAGTCGTCCCAGAGCACGTCCACCTCGGGATCCACGCGCTGTTCGCGTACCATCACGCCTCCTCTTCCGGCGGCGGCCCGGACGGCGTCCGGTCGCCCTCGTCGGTCTGCTTCTTCACACCCTCCGGCGGCACCTTGACCCGGGACGGGTTCGCCGTCGGTGGGCTCACGATCGGCTCGCTGCGCTCGGTCTCCTCCCGGGTCGCCTCGGGTTCGGTCATGTCCGGCCTCCGCTCCGTCGGGGATGGGACCTGGCCGCGCTTCGCGGACGGCGCCTCATCGCTCATCGCGGATGGGACGTCGCGGCGGCGGTGTAGCCGCCGGCGCCGGCCACCTCGATGGCGAGCTGGCCGTCCTGCGCGTCGACGGTGACCCGCTGGCCGGGCGAGATCTCGTCCTCCAGCAGCATCCGGGAGAGCCGGTTGTCGACCTCCCGCTGGATCACCCGGCGCAGCGGCCGGGCGCCGAACTCCGGCTGGTAGCCGTGCTCGGCGAGCCAGTCGACGCCGGCCGTGGTGAAGTCGACCTGGATGTCCTGGGCGTGCAGCCGGCGGCGGGTCTCCTCCAGCAGCAGTTCGGTGATCTGGCGCAGCTGCTGTGCCTCGAGCCGCTGGAAGATGATGATCTCGTCGATGCGGTTGAGGAACTCCGGCCGGAAGTTCTCCTGGAGCCGGCGCATCAGCCGCTCCCGCAGCTCGGCGGCCTCCTGCTGGCCCGGCTCGCCGGCGGCGAAGCCGACCGCGCGCTGGGTGCCGGTGATCAGCTCGGAACCCAGGTTGCTCGTCATGATCAGTACGGTGTTCTTGAAGTTCACCGTCCGGCCCTGGCTGTCGGTGAGCCGGCCGTCGTCGAGCACCTGGAGCAGGATGTTGAACACGTCCGGGTGCGCCTTCTCGATCTCGTCGAGCAGCACCACCGCGTACGGGCGGCGGCGGACCGCCTCGGTGAGCTGGCCGGCCTCCTCGTAACCGACGTACCCGGGCGGGGCGCCGACCAGCCGGCTGACCGTGTGCCGTTCCTGGAACTCGCTCATGTCCACCCGGACCATCCGGTCGGACTCGCCGAAGAGCGCCTCGGCCAGCGCCCGGGCCAGCTCGGTCTTGCCGACGCCGGTCGGGCCGAGGAAGAGGAAGCTGCCCATCGGCCGGTTCGGGTCGGCCAGGCCGGTACGCGAGCGGCGGACCGCCTCGGCGACCACCTGGACCGCGTCGTCCTGCCCGATCACCCGCTCGTGCAGGACACCCTCCAGGCGCAGCAGCCGGTCCCGTTCCTCCTCGGTGAGCTGGTTGATCGGGATGCCGGTGGCCCGGGAGACCACCTCGGCGATCTCGGTCGGCCCGACCGTCGGCACGTTCGGGGTCTCCCCCTCCCCCTTCGCGCGGCGGACCTGTTCCTCCAGGTCGGCCGTCCGGTCACGCAGCTCGGAGGCGCGTTCGTACTGCTCGTCGGCGACCGCCTGCTCCTTGTTGCGGCGCACCTCGTCGAGCTGCCGTTCCAGCTCCCGTACGTCCTCGGCGGGGGTCCGCGTGCGCAGCCGGACCCGGGCGCCGGCCTGGTCGATCAGGTCGATCGCCTTGTCCGGCAGGTACCGGTCGGTGACGTACCGGTCGGAGAGCTCGGCGGCGGCGACGAGGGCCTCGTCCGTGAACCGGACCTGGTGGTGCGCCTCGTACCGGTCGCGCAGGCCGCGCAGGATGGTGACGGTGTCCTCGCCGCTGGGCTCGGGCACGAAGACCGGCTGGAACCGGCGGGCCAGCGCGGCGTCCTTCTCGATGCTGCGCCGGTACTCGTCCAGGGTGGTCGCGCCGATCACCCGCAGCTCGCCCCGGGCCAGCGCGGGCTTGAGCATGTTGGACGCGTCCATGCCGCCCTCGCTGCCGGCACCGCCCGCGCCGACCAGGGTGTGGATCTCGTCCAGGAAGATGATCAGCTCGTCGCGGTGCGCGCGGATCTCGTCGATCACCTTCTTGAGCCGCTCCTCGAAGTCGCCGCGGTAGCGGGTGCCGGCGACCAGGCCGGGCAGGTCGAGCTGGACCACCCGCTTGCCGATCAGCGTCTGCGGCACGTCCCCGTCGCAGATCCGCTCGGCCAGTCCCTCCACGATGGCCGTCTTGCCGACGCCGGCCTCCCCGATGAGCACCGGGTTGTTCTTGGTCCGGCGGGAGAGGATCTCCACCGCCTGCTCGATCTCGTCCGCCCGCCCGATCACCGGGTCGATCTGGTCGTTGCGGGCCAGTTCGGTGAGGTCCTGGCCGTACTGGTCGAGAGTGGGGGTGCCCCGGTCGACGCGGGGCGTGCCGCCCCGCTCCGCGCTGGCCGCCTGCAACGACTCCGGCTGGATCCGGCCGGCGGCGAGCATCCGCCCGGCCGGCGACTCCGGGTTCAGCGGCAGGGCCATCAGGATGTGCTCGGGGCCGATGTAGTTGGCGCCCATCGCCCGGGACAACTGGTGCGCGTCGAGCAGCGCCCGCTTCGCCGCCGGGGTGAGCGACAGGTTCGGTGGCACCTCGCCCCGGGGTGCCCCGTCGCCGCGCCCGCCGAGGGCGTTGACCAGGGCGTCCGGGTCGGCGCCGGCTCGGCGTACCAGGTCGCGCAGCGGCTCGCGTTGCAGGGCCGCCCAGAGCAGGTGGTCGGTGTCCAGGTCGTTGCTGTGCTTCTGGGCCGCCCGGCGGGCCGCGTCGGCGAGCATCTCCCGCGCGTCGGCGGTCATCAGCCGGGTGATGTCGACCCGGTGCGCCGGCCGGCGGCCCCCCTCGCCCCGGCCGAAGTACCGGGCCAGGAACTCGTCCCACGGGTCGGGGCCGAAGTCACCGGGTCCCATCATCTCTGTCCTCCGCTCCTCGGGCGGGCCCGGTCGCCGGAGCGACCTGGCGCGGCAGTCGCCGCGACGACCTGGCGCGACACGGTCGCCGAGACGACCTGGCGCGACAGGGTCGCCGAGACGGCCTGGCGCGGCATGGCCGGCGTGGCGACCTGGCGCGGCACGGTCGGCGGTGGCTACCCGACGGCCGGCGCGACAAACGCGGGCGAGGCGAGCGCGGGCGGCCGCCGGCTCGGTGGCAGGCTGGTGGCATGGACACCAGGCCGCTGCTGATCGTCGACGGCGCGAACGTGGTGGGCTCGCGGCCGGACGGCTGGTGGCGGGACCGGGCCGGGGCGGCGGCCCGGCTGCGCGACGCGCTGGTGCCGCTGGCCGGGACGGGCGTGCCGCCGGAGCTGCCGCCGCCGGTGGAGGTGGTGCTGGTGGTGGAGGGAGCGGCCCGGAACGTGCCGGCGGTGCCGGGGGTCGGGGTGGTCGCCGCACCCGGCTCCGGTGACGACACGATGGTCGAACTGGTCGCGGCGGCGGCCCCGCGCCGCCGGGTCGTGGTGACCGCGGACCGGGAGCTGCGGGCCCGGGTGGGCGCGCTGGGCGCCGAGGTGCACGGCCCGCGCTGGCTGCCCTGGGACCGCTGAGCACGACCCGCGCCGGCCTGGCGCCCAGGGTACGCGGACGGAGCCGCAGTCAGCTCCCGGCGGTGACGACCGCCCAGGGCGGCCCGTGGACGGGACCGGTCGGCCCGCCGGTGGGACCGCGGCCCGGGGCGCGAAACGGTCTCAGCGCATGTCAGGGGCCGCGATCGGACAGCCGGGTAGGAACACCGCGAGGGCGGATGTTCTCCCACCCGTCGGGATGGGTTGTAATGGAGATCTCCCCGCCCCCAGGAGGTCCCCGTGGCGAGCGTCGCCGAGCTGAAGGCAGCCATCGATGTCGCCCTCCAGCAGATAGGTGACGGGCAGACAGCCGTGCAGGCGGCCGGCGAGAAGCTGGCCGAGGCGCAGCAGACCCTGGCCGGCGCACTGGAGGGCAGCGGGCACGAGACGGTCGAGGCCGCCCAGGCGTCGCTGACCCAGGCCAGCCAGGAGCTGGAGGAGTGCCTCGCCGCCACACTGGTCGCGGTCGAGCAGGCGCAGCTCTACATCTCCACCCTCTAGGGCCGGCCGTGTCCATCGTCGAGGACATCGGCGCCCGCGTGCGGGCCGCCGCCGACGAGCTGCCGCTGGCCCAGCTCGCCGCCGCGCTGGAGAAGTTCGGCCAGGCCACCGAGCGGCTGCGCTGGGTACGGCAGGAGTCGGCCGACCCGATGGGGGTGCCGGAGCTGTCCGCCGCGACCGAGCACGCCGAGAACGCCGGATACGCCCTGCGGGTGGCGCAGGAGCAGCTGTCGGCGTACCTGGCCGCGATCGGGCTCGCCGCCGACGGGGCGCCCGCCCCGAAGGCCGACGGCCGGCGGCCGAAGCACGACGCGCCCCCGGAGGGGGCGCCGGCGACGCCGGGCGCCGTACCGGAGCAGGGCCCCGACCCGAAGGCGCGGCGCTGGTGGTCGGTGCGGGTGGCGGAGCTGACCGGCGGGGGTGAGGGCCCGCCGGACGAGCCGGACGAGCAGGTCGGCGACGCCCGGGAGCTGCTGCGCCGGGTGGTGACCGGGGTCCGCGCGGGCGACCGGGAGCGGCTGCACCGGGAGCTGCGCCGGGCGCACGCCGACGTGGGGCTGGGGCTGGCCGCGGTCGCCCCGCCGCTGCTGCGCGACCTGGCCGGGGAACTGCTCGGGCACCCGCCCCGCGCCGACGACCTGGGCCGGCTGCGGCGCGAGCTGGACGGGCGGGTCCGCGACCTGCTGCCCGGGCTGCCGCCGCCGGTGCTGGACACGCTGCTCACCCGGGTCTGCCGGATGCCGCCACCCCGCCGCCCCGCCGACCAGGACCAGCCGCACGCGGCGGATCCGGCGGTGACCGCCGGGGTGGTCACCGGCGTACTGCTCGACCGGCTCGGCCGTGACCTGCCGAAGGACGCCGGCGAACCGGAGCCGTCCCGGGGTGCGCATGGCTGACGTCCGTACCCAACTGGTGTCGCGGGTCCGGGGCATGCTCTCCGAGGCCCTCGGCGCGGCCCGGAACCGACTGGCCGCCGCGGACGCCGACCTGGCCGCCGGCCGGGAACGGCTGACCCGGGTGCGCCGGGCCGCGGCGGCCGTACCGGGGCGGGTGGGCGCGGCCCGCGACGGCCGCCTGGCCGAGATCGACGCCCGGCACACCGCCCGGATCGCCGAGCTGGTCCGGCGGGCGGCCACGGCGGCGGAACGGGAGGCGCCCGGTGCCGCGTCCGCGCCGTGGGACCGGTGGCGGGTCACCCCGGCCGACCGGGCCGAGGCGCCCGGCGCGGTCCGGGCCGGCACGGTACGCATCCCCGGCGCCGAGCCGGTGCCGGCGCTGGTGCCGCTGCTGGACGCCGGTCACGTGCACCTGGCCGGCGGTGACCGCGACGGCATCGCCGCGGTGGTCCCGGCCCTGCTGCTGCGCTCGCTGGGGCGCGCCGAGCCGGGCACGGTCCGGCTGTTCGGGTACGGCCCGGAGCACCTGGGCGGCGGGCTGGCCGGGTTCGCCCCGCTCGGCACCGCCGGGCTGCTCACCTTCGTCGGCCCGGGCGGGCTGGGACGGCTGCTGGACGACCTGGTGGAGCAGATCCGCCGGATCAACGAGACCGTGCTGGCCGGCGAGTACGGGTCGCTGCGCGAGCTGGCCGCCGCCACCGGCCGCCGGCCGGAGCCCTGGCGGGTGGCGGTGCTGCTCGGCGGCGACGAGCTGTCCCGGCACGAGCGCGGCCAGCTGGACCGGGTGGTGCGGACCGGGGCGGCCTGCGGGGTGCACCTGATGGTCCGCGGCCTGGCCCTGCCGGACGACCCGACGGTGACCCGGATCGTGGTCGAGCCGGAGGATGCCCGCATCGCGGGGCTGCCGGTCGTGCTCGACGAGCCGCCCCCGGCCGGGCTGGTCACCGAGACCTGCCGGGAGGTGGCCTCCCGGGTGAACGCCGGCCCCCCGCCGGCGCCCTTCACCGACCTGCTGCCCCCGCCCGACGAGTACTGGCGGGAGGATTCGGCACCCGGGCTGACCGCGCCGATCGGCGAGGGCCGGCACGGCCGGCCGGTGCTGCTGACCCTCGGCGACTATCCGCCGCACGCGCTGATCGGCGGCCCGTCCGGCACCGGCAAGACCAACCTGATCTTCGCCTGGATCGGCGCGCTCGCCGCCCGCTACTCCCCCGCCGAGCTGGAGTTCTATCTGCTGGACTTCAAGGAGGGGGTGTCCTTCGCCCGGTTCGCCCAGGGCCGGCGGGACCCGAGCTGGCTGCCGCACATGCGGCTGGTCGGGATCAACGTCAACACGGACCGGGAGTTCGGGCTGGCCCTGCTGCGCTTCCTCGCCGAGGAGCTGCGCCGCCGCGCGGACGCGGCGAAGAAACACGAGGTCACCAAGCTCGCCGAGCTGCGCGCGGTGGACCCGACCGGGCGCTGGCCGCGGATCGTGGCCGTGGTGGACGAGTTCCAGGCGCTGCTCGCGGGCCGGGACGTGGTCGCCCGGGAGGCCGCCGACCTGCTGGAGGACCTGGCCCGACGGGGCCGCTCGCAGGGCATTCACCTGGTGCTCGCCTCGCAGGACGTGCGCGGCATCGAGGCGCTGTGGGGCCGGCCGGCGCTGGTCGCCCAGTTCACGCTGCGGATCGCGCTGCCGAAGGCGCTGCGCATCCTGGCCGAACGCAACGACGCGGCGCAGTCGCTGCCCCGGCACCACGCGGTGGTCAACGCCGAGTCGGGCCTGGTCGAGGGGAACCAGGTGGCGCGCATCCCGTCGGCCAGCGACTGGGAGACGTGGAGCGAGCTGCAGCACCGGTTGTGGCGGATGCGGCCGCAGGACGCCTCCCCGGCCCGCCTCTTCGACGGCGACGCGGTCCCGAGGCTCGCCGACGCGCCCGACTTCGGCGCACTGACCGCCCCGGAGCAGGGGGTGCCGCGCAGCCCGGTGGCCCTGCTCGGGGAGATCATCGACGTGCAGGCCCGCTCGGCGGCGCTGCGGCTGCCCCGCGCCCCGGGTCGCAACCTCGCCGTGCTCGGCACCCGGGTGGACGAGGCGTGCGCGGTGCTGGACGCCGCGGCCCGGTCGCTGGCCCGGCAGCACCGCCCCGGCACCGCCCGGTTCTCCATCGCCTGCCTCGACCCGGACGCCGACCCGGCCGCCCGTGCCCTCTACGCGGACCTGGCCGACGACGCCGCCTGGTACGACGAGGAGACCGTCCCCGAGCTGATGGCGGAGGTGGGTGACTCGCTCGGCGCCCCGGGCACCCCGAACAGCCCGCACTACCTGCTGCTGTTCGCGGTCGACGCGGCGGCCGGGCAGCTCGCCGGCAAGGCGGGCCGGCGGACCGGGCTGGAGCAGCTGCGCCGGATCCTGCACGACGGGCCGGAACGGCGTACGCACGTGCTGGCCTGGTGGCGGGGG
The DNA here is from genome assembly GCF_040634005.1 of Micromonospora sp. NPDC007271. NCBI lineage: Bacteria > Bacillati > Actinomycetota > Actinomycetes > Micromonosporales > Micromonosporaceae > Micromonospora > Micromonospora sp. NPDC007271. Next base: position 42,890 of record NZ_JBEYER010000045.1, on the reverse strand, counting down.
GTGGCCCGGATGCGAACCGACCTGGGCGGGCCGGGCGCTCGGATCGAGAACATCGGCGCCTGGGTGGCGCTCGACGTGCAGGGGGCGGAGCTGGGCTCCTCGCTCTACCCGGGCACCGGTGGGCCGGACTGGTACCCGCGCCCCTGGCGGGGCCTCTACTTCGACCGGGCGGTGCACCGCACCGGGCAGGTGATCATCCCTTATGGTCCATCGCGATGAACGAACCGGTCGCCAGTGAGACGTACGCCGCCCAGATCCGCCGGCTCGCCGAGCTGACCGCCCGGGTGGCCGCCCAGCGGGCCGAGGCGCACAGCTGGTACGCGCAGCAGTGCGCCGCCGCCGACCGGGCCGTGGCCGAGGCCGCCGAGCAGGTCCGCCGCGCCGAGGCGGAGGTGGCGGAGGCGCGGGAGCTGGTGGACCGGGTGGACGCCGAGGCCGCGCACCTGTGGGGGGAGCTGCGCACCCGGGTCCGCTCCGGCGGCCGGTTGGGCGACCCGCCCGGTCCGGCGCCGGACGCCAGCGGCGACCCGGTGCCCCGGCTGCGCGGGGTACGGGATCTGCTGGACCGGATCCGCCGGCGGGGCGAGCTGCCCGGCTCGGCGAATCCGCTGCTGGTGTGCTGTGGGGCCGGCGGGTCGGTCGTCGCGTACACGCTGGGGGTGGGCGCGCGGGCGCTGGGCGCCGGTTCGGGCGGGGACCTGGCGGTCGGCATGCCGGTGCTGGCCCTGGTGGTGACGCTGCTCGGCCCGCTGGTCGGGCTGGCCCCGGCCCGCCTGCTGGCCGACCGCCGACACGCCGTGCTGAACCCCCGCGCGATAACGCTGGTGGTCACCGCCGGCCTGGCGACAACCGTCCTCCTCCTGACCCTGGCCCCCCGCTGACCCCCGCCCCGCACCGCTGATCATGAGGTTGGCGGTACGACACGCCGGGCCGGCCACCGCCAACCTCATGATCGACGCGACCCGGGGCGGGGCCGGGGGACCTCAGGCGGGGGTTAGGACGGCCTCCTTGAGGAGGCGGCGGGCCAGGACCAGGCGGTCGGCGTCGTCGTCGAGGCCGGGCAGGTCGCCGACCCGGGTCACCTCGCCGGTGAGCAGGGCCCGCACCGCCGGCTCGCAGGTGCCGGGCAGGGTGATGGTGCGGTCGAACAGGCGCAGCGCCACCCGGCCGTCGTCGCCGGTCGGGCTGAGCTGCCAGCGCAGGCCCTCCCGCGGGGCGACCCGGCTGTCGGCGGTCAGCGCGGCCAGCGCGGCGGCCTGGGCCAGGGGCCGGATCGGGGCCGGCCGGGCGGCCGGCCAGGCGCGGTCCCGCAGCCGGGCGGCCACGGCGGCCGGATCGGCCCGCAGCAGCCAGTCGCGCAGCGCCTCCACCGTCTCGGTCAGCTCCGGCTCGATGGCGTCGGGGTCGGCCACGTCGACGCCGAGCGGCAGGCCGGACCGCAGTCGGGGATCCTCGGCGGCGAGCGCCAGCAGCTCCTCGACCAGGGCGTACCGGGTCAGCGCCCGGATCCCCACGGTCAGGTGCAGCGAGCTGGACTCCTGCGCCTGGGCGCTGTGCAGCCAGCCGCGGGGCAGGTAGAGCGCGTCGCCGGGGGTGAGCACCACGTCCAGCGCGGGCCGGCCCTCGGCGGTGGCGGCAACCTCGTCGGCCCGCCCGCCCCACGGCTGCCGCTCCAGCGGGTCGGGCAGCACCGGCGGGTGGATCCGCCAGTGCTTGCGGCCGTCGACCTGGAGCACGAAGACGTCGTGGGTGTCGTAGTGGGTGGCGAAGCCCTGGCTGCCGGCCGGGGTCAGGTAGGCGTTGACCTGGGTGGGCTGGGCGAGGGCGATACTCAGGTCGCGGGCGAAGTCGACCAGTGTCGGCCAGCTCCTGTGCAGACCCTGCAGCACCAGGGTCGCGCCGTCGGCGTACAGCTGCAGGACCTTCTCGTCGAGGACCTGGTCGCCGATCTCGGCGCCCGCGCCGCCGCCGCCGGTGTAGCGCGCCGCCGGCACCAGCTCGCCGTCCTTGGCCAGCCGCAGGAACGGGGTACGCAGGCCCCGGCGGCTGAGCAGCTCGTCCGCGTCGGCGGGGCTGAGCAGGTCGGTGAAGCCGTCCGGGTTGGGCAGTTCGGCCGCCCGGGAGAGCAGCGGGCTGCACCCCCAGTGGTCGGCGGCGAACTTGGCCGGGTCGACGGCGACGCAGCGGGCGAGGGCCGTGGACGCGGCGCACGGAACCGCCGGGCGGCCGTCGCCGCCCGGCGACGGTTGCCGGTCGTGGCGCGGCACCAGACGCGCCGAGCTGGATCTGTCGGACGGGTCTAGGTACGCCATGGCGACCGGTCAGCGGGCGCTGCCGTCGGCGCCACCGTCCCGCTGGCCGGGGGTCGCGCCACCGTCGGCCGGACCCTCGGCACCGCCGTCCGCGCCACCGTCCTGCTTTCCCGGCGTGGCACCACCGTCGGCCGGGCCCTCGGCGCCCCGGTCGGCGCCGCGGTCGGCACCGCGCTCCGCGCCGCGATCGGCGCCGCCGTCCGCGCCGCCGTCCTGCTGGCCGGGGGTCGCGCCACCGTCGGCCGGACCCTCGGCGCCTCCGCCGCCAGTGGTCTGCATGTCGTCGTCGTTGAGTGCCATGGGTGCTCCCTCGGGTCTGCCGCCCCGCGTACGTCGGGGTTCGTCGTGGAGCGGGTGGTACCCCACGCGCGATCTTCCCTAACCTTGACATCCTCTCCCGCCTAGCGGCGGGAGATTCCCGCTTCCAGCGCTGTACGGCCTTGGCGCCGGGTGGGTGGTCGACAGGACGCCGAGTGGCTCCTGTCCCGGGCTGCCCGCCCGGTGAGTGGGGACACCGCCCGGCGGCGTCCCTGACGTTGATCGCGGCGTTCACGTCAGCGTTGGCCTGGTGTCCGCAGGACCCGCAAGCGTTGGCCTGGTGTCCGCGGGACCCGCACCGCAACATCGCTCTCGGTAGGCGGCGGGGGCGACACAGGCGGTTCGCCGGGCCCGCCGGGACTCACCGCTTGCGGCTAGATGAGGCCGTTGACGGTGAAGGTGGTGGACACGGGCAGTGACCGGCGGGCCGGCCCCGTCGGTGCCAGGATGGCGGAGGGTACGTGGGAGAGGAGATGGCCGTGGGGCAGCCGGAGCCGTTTACGCCGCTGGCCGAGGACTGGCAACGGGCCCTCGCCGTGGTGGCCCATCCCGACGACCTGGAGTTCGGCGCGGCGGCCGCGGTGGCCCGCTGGACCGGGCAGGGCAAGCAGGTCGCCTACTGCCTGCTCACCAGCGGCGAGGCCGGCATCGACGGGATGCCGCCGGACCGCGCCCGGGTGCTCCGGGAGGAGGAGCAACGCGCGTCCGCGGCGGTGGTCGGGGTGGACGCGGTGGAGTTCCTGGGCCTGCCGGACGGCCTGCTGGAGTACGGGGTTCCGCTGCGCCGGAAGGTCGCCGGTGTGGTCCGCCGGCACCGCCCCGACATCGTGGTCACCGTCAACTTCCGGGAGACCTGGGACGGGACGTACGCGTTGAACCAGGCCGACCACGTGGCCTGCGGCCGGGCGGTGCTGGACGGGGTCCGGGACGCCGGCAACCGGTGGATCTTCCCGGAGCAGCTGGTGGACGGCGTGGAGCCGTGGCCCCGGGTACGGGAGGTGTGGGCGGCGGCCTCGCCCCGGGCCCGGCACGGGGTGGACGTGACGGCCACCTTCGACCGGGGCGTGGCGTCGCTGCGGGCGCACGGGGCGTACCTGAGCGGGCTGGGGGACGGCGGCTTCGACGCGGAGGAGTTCCTCGAGGGGTTGGCTCGCCCGGCCGGCACCCGCCTGGGCGTCCGGTACGGGGTCGCCTTCGAGGTCTTCCGCCTCGGCCTCGGGTAGGCGCCGGCGATGATCCTGGTGGGCCCGTCCGGTTGGTGACGCACCTGCGCGAACGACTGTCAGTGGCGGGTGTGCGCGATGTCGCCGGCGCTGCGGCGTGATGTTGCCCAGGACGGGAGCCAGGCCGGCTCGGGGAGCGGCGCCAGGCTTGCGAGGTGGTTGATGATCGCCCGAAGTCCCGGGTGCGGATTCGTGCTGGGGAACATGAGCGAGAGCGGGTAGGCGAGCGTCGGGTTCACGATCGGGATGCGGCGTAGGTCGTGGTTCGTCGGCCAGATGTACCGGTCGCGCGCGCCGACGAGGGTGGCCACGTCGGCGGAGTCCGCGAGGGCGTCGAGGAGTACCTCGTCACCGAAGTTCGGGCCGGCCGCGTCGATACGGAGGTCGAACGCGGTGGCGAGCTGGTCGTAGAACTCCGCCCATTCGCTCCGGGGCACGATACCGGGCACCCAGATCCGAAGCTTGCGTAGCTGGGGTGGGGTCAGTGTTCGTGCGCCGGCAAGCGGATGCCGGGGGCCGACGAGGAGTTCCAGCGGCGAGTCGAAGGCGTGGATCATTTGCACGTCGCGCGGCAGCGTGGCCCGGTCGGTGACAGTGCGGAACGAGGCGTCGATTTCGCCTGCCTGGACGGCAGCGGCCGCCACGTGCGGGTCGTCGACCCTGAGGGTCACCACGTCGAGGTCGGTTCCGGGATGCGACCGCCAGTAGTCGTGCAGCACGACGGCCTGCGCGCTTCGCCGGCCCAGAACGTCGATCCGAAGGGCCCGCGAGCCCGGCCTGACCGCGGTGACGGCGCGATCGACACCCGCGACGATGCTCCGTGCGTGTGGGAGGAACGCCTGGCCGTCGAGGGTCAGTTCGACCCCTCGGGCGGTCCGGGTGAACAGGCGGACCGCCAGCTCGCGCTCCAGGGCGGCGACCCGCTTCGAGACCGCCTGCTGTGTCACGCCGAGCTCGTCGGCCGCGTGTTGCAACTGTCCGAGCTCGGCCGCCCGGACGAACGAGCGCACTGCCTCGGTGTCCACCGGTCCAGCCTATGCCCGCCCAACTGGTCGTTGTGGCTCGCCGAAGGGCGGTTGTTTGATCCTGCTCGCGCGTAGCCGATGTGATTCCGGGACCCGAACGTCGGTTGTTGCGGAGGAGTCGTGTGCGCGTGAGGTTGGGGTCCAGTTTCGGCTGGCTGTGGTCGGCCTACGCCGTCAGCACGTACGGCACGTGGATCGCCTTCGGAGCGTTCCCGCTCATCGCGGTTCGAGTGCTGCGCTCGTCGGCATTCGCGGTGTCGCTTCTGGAGGCAGCGGGGCTTGCCGTCGCGGCGATCATCGCGTTCCCGCTCGGGCCGTGGGTCGAGCACCGGTCCAAGCGTCGGGTGATGATCGCGATGGACCTGGCTCGGTTCCTCGCGATGGCGAGTGTGCCGGTCGCGTACGTCCTCGGCCTGCTGTCCTACGGCCAACTGGTGGTCGTCTCGGTCATCTCCGGAACGGCCGGCATCGCCTTCACCGCCGCGTCGGGCGCGTACCTGAAACACCTCGTCCGCGGTGACCACCTGCTTACCGCGAACGGGAGATTCGAGGGCACGAGCTGGGTGGCGACCGCGACCGGACCGCCCCTCGGCGGCGCGCTCATCGGGCTGCTCGGCCCGGTCATCACGGTCATGGCCAACGCGCTCAGCTACCTGCTGTCCGCGCTCGGGGTCCTCCGCATCCGCGGAGGCGACGTCCCGGCACCCCGCGATCCGGCCACCGGGTCGCGCGGAGTCGACCTTCTCGGTGGCTGGCGGTTCATCCTCCACGACCGCGCCCTACTGCGCCTCTTCCTCAACTCGATCCTGGTCGGCGGCCTGATCACGGCCACCGTCCCGCTCCTGGCCGTCCTCCTGCTGGACGAATACCACTTCCCGGCCTGGCAGTACGGTCTTGCCTTCAGCATCCCGGCGCTCGGCGGCTTCGTGGGCGCCCGCCTCTCCGCACGCCTCGTGCAACGCTACGGCCGGCACCGGGTCATGACCGTGTCCGGCTGGTTGCGATCACTCTTCCCGCTCGGTCTCGCGTTCCTCCATCCCGGCCTCACCGGGCTCCTCACCGTGATCATCGTCGAGGGCCTGCTCATCACATGCATGGGCATCTTCAACCCGATCCACGCCACAGAACGCCTGCAACGGACGCCCGCGGACCATGCCGCCCGAGTCCTCAGCGCGTGGAGTGTCAGCAGCAAACTCGTGCAGGCCGCCCTCACGGTGATCTGGGGCGTCCTCGCCACACTCACCAGTCCCCTCGCCGCGATCACCAGCTCCGGCGTTCTCCTCCTCGCCACCCCGCTCCTGCTGCCCAAACGGGCCCACCTGGGCCACCGCGCGACGGTCGTGGACCGGGAAATGGCGCGGGTACCGCGTCCGGGTTGACGCGGACGGCCCGCTCCACCGATGGTGGGGCGGGCCGGTCGGGACCGTCGATCAGGGAAAGTTCTGCACCAGGTCCTTCGGCATGTTGTCCTTCACGTCCTGCCACTGACCCGGGGTGACGTGCCGGCTCAGGGCGTCCAGCACCACCTGCACCACCCGCTCGGTGCCGCCCTCGACGTCGTACGGGAAGCGTTGCCGTACCTCGAACAGGAAATCGTCCCGGTTCAGCTTCACCGGCGCGTCCATCGGCTGCCAGCCGTCGAAGTAGATGCCGCGCAGCACCAGCGGCAACTGCTGGGCGAACTCGGCGCCCTCTTGCACCGGCATCCGGTCGCGCAGCAGGTGCAGCACCGTACGCAGGGCGCAGTAGGACTGGTTGCGTTGCGACTTCGGCCACCCGTAGGCCTGCTCGATGTCCTTGAGGATCAGGTTGGTCTTCTCGATGGAGGACTCAATCGCGGTACTCAGCTGCTCAGCCATCTGCCCACCCCCGTAGGTCGGTTTCCCACCGTCGGTCGTCTGTGCGTCGCGGCGGCCCGCTGGGCCCCCGCCACTGCCGGGCCGGACTGAACCGACCGGGCCGCTCGCCGCGCCGGGGGCTGCCGGACTGCCCGACCACGTGCAGCACCCCGCCACGGCGTGGATCCGATACCACCCGAACCATGGCCCACACCTCCTGTCGGCCTGGCGGCCGCGTCGACGACGGACCGCGCACACCGTCCAGACTGTCCGGGGAGCGGGTGAGCCGGCCTCACCCCGACCGGGTGAAACCCCGTCTCAGCCCGCACCGAGCAGCGCCTGCAACCGCTGGCCGTTGCGCTGCGCATAGTCGCGGTAGCAATTGTTCATGAGCACGTGGGTCTGCTCGGCCGCGCCGGCCAGTTCGCGCAGTTTCGGCGCCCAGTCGCGCAGCTCCCGGTCCGAGTAGTCGTAGCCGAACTTCTCGTGGATGTCCTTGCTGGTCCACTTGGCGCTGTGGCCGTGGAAGCGGACCAGCGCGAGGTCCGCGGTGGCCGCCAGCACCGGCGGTACGGACGACCGGTGCCCCTGGGGCATGTCGACACAGACGTACGCCAGCTCGTGCTGCCGCAGGAAGGCGAGCGTCTCGTCGGCGTTGTCCCCGGCGAACCAGGAGGCGTGCCGGAACTCGAAGGCCGGGCGCAGCGGGGCGCACCGCCGCGCCACCTCCAGCAGGTACTGCTTGTTGTCCCGCCTGATGGTGAACCAGGGCGGGAACTGGAACAGCAGCGCGCCGAGCCGGCCCGCCTCGGCCAGCGGATCGAGGGCGGACAGGAAACGCGCCCAGACCTCCTCGTACGCCTGCGGTGGCAGGTCGTCCGGGTAGATGTTGCGCTTCTCCGTCTGCGGACGCAGATCCTGATAGAGCGCGCCGACCCGGGTGGGGTGGCCGGTCAGCAGGCTGAACGCCTTGACGTTGAAGGTGAAGCCGGGCGGGGTGCGCTCCACCCACAGCCGCGCGGTCCGCTCGGCCGGCGGCGAGTAGTAGGTGGCGTCCACCTCGACCAGCGGGAACTGCCGGGCGTAGTAGGCCAGCCGCTGCTCCGGCGTGTCCGCGGTCTGCGGGTACCAGCCGGAGTCGAGGAGGGTCCGGTCGGTCCAGGAGGCGGTGCCCACCTTGATCTCACCCATGCGGCGAGTCCACCGCGTCCGGAACCGACCGGCAACCCGGGGCCGCTCAGGCCGCCCGCCGCTCCCGGTTCTGCTTGCAGGACACGCAGGACGTGGCGGACGGGAAGATCTCCAGCCGCTCCACCGGGATCGGCGCGGAACAGCCCTCGCAGAAGCCGTACGTGCCCTCCTCGAGCCGGGTGAGCGCGTGCTCGAACTGGGCGCGCCGGTCCAGGATGCTGCGCAGCAGCGACTGGGCGGTGTCCCGCTCGGCGGTCTTGGTGCCGCTGTCGGCCTGGTCGTCGCCGGCGGTGTCGCCGATCTCGACCAGCCGCAGCACCTGGCTCTGCAGCACGGCCTGCTCGTACTCCGCGGTCAGCTCGTCGTAGCGCGACTGCAGGGACTGCCGGATCTGGTCGACCTCCGCCTGGGAGCGGCCCGTGGCTGTCGTGTCGTGGACGAGCATCGCTGCCTGCCTTTCTGGCGCCTCATGCCGATCCGGGGCGGCGAGCGCCCCGGATGAACTCCGATGGGTGCCCGGGTGGATCACCCGGGCTCTGTGAGCCGGGCGATTACCCGTCCCCGCTCCGGCTCAAACCGGGGACTTTGCGGGCTGTTTGCCGGCGTTCGTGCTCCCTTGCGTCGGCCGGTCCGGCCCCGGATGTCACGCTCGGGCCCGCCGCGGGCGGTACCGGGATCGGCAGGGCGGATCCGGGCGCAGTGTCCGGGTCGGCGGGCCGGCCGTCCAGCCGAAGGCCCGGGTCAGCCGGGATCGGGTCGGCCGGCCTCGACCAGAGCCGGGTGGCGTGGGTCGTCGGCCCGCACCACCACGTCGGCGAAGGAGGCGGGGGCCACCTCGTCGGCGTAGCGGGCGAAGGCGGGCAGGGTCCAGCGCAGGGCGGAGTCGGTCCGCCGGTCCAGCGCGGCCGGGGAGAGCTCCAGGTGCACGGTGACGTCGAACGGCAGCCCGCCGCCGAGCAGCAGCGGCCCACTGACCAGCACCACCCCGCCGGGCGGCAGCTCGACGTACGCCGCCCGGCTGGCCCGGTCGGCGTCGGCGTCCCAGAGCGACGGCAGCAGCCGCCCCGAGCCGTCCGGGCCGGCCGGGTCGAGCACCTCCCGGCGCAGCCCGGCCTCGTCGAGCCAGCCCGCGTAGTACGCGTCGGGATTGGTCCGGCCGTGTTCGAGGCGGACGGAGGCGGGCCGGAGGAAGTCCGCGGCCCGTACGTGCAGCACCGGACGCCCCGCGGCGCGCAGCGGATCGACCAGGGCGACGGCGAGGGCGTCCGGGTCGGCGGCGGGCGGACCGTCGACCGCGACCCGCAGCCGGCCGGGTACGAGGGTGCCGGCGAGCCGGTCGGCCAGCTCGGTGACGAGGCGCTCGGGACTGATCGGACGGACACGCACCCGACCATCGTGCCCGCCCACCGGGCCGCGACCGCGCCGGGCCCCGCGCCACGCCCCGGTCGGGGCTGCTCGCGGCGGCCGGGCGGTCAGCCGGTGCGGTCGATCGTGACGCGCGCGTCGTCGGCGAGCCGGTAGCCGACGCCGTAGACGGTGGTGACCAGCGGGACGTCCACGCCGACCTTGCCGCGCAGCCGGCGCACGTGCACGTCGACGGTGCGGACGCCGGCGTGCTCGTAGCCCCACACGGCGTTGAGCAGCTGCAACCGGGTGAACACCCGGCGGGGATGGGCGACCAGGTGCAGCAGCAGGTCGAACTCCAGCCGGGTGAGCGGCAGCGGCTCGCCGTCGCGCAGCACGGACCGGGAAGCGGCCAGGATGTGCAGGGTCGGGATGGCCGGCGCGAGGGGCCGGGCCGGGGACCGCCCGGCCGGCACCGGGTCGGGCCGGCGGTCCGCCGGGCCAGGCCCGCCGGAGATCACCGCCTCGCCGTGTTCCAGCAGCTCGCGGGCGGCCTCCAACAGGCGTCGGGCGGCCGGGCTCAGCGACTCCTCACAGGCCAGTGGGATGTTGAGGGTGACCGTGAGCACCGGCGTGCTGGGGACGGGCCGACGCTGGCCGCCGGGGGGACGACCGGGAACCGCGGGTTGGGACGTATGCCATCCGGCGCGCGACGAGGCGGGGCTGACGGACATTGTCCTCCTTGGCTGGTCCGGGTTTTCCCCACGGCCCCGGGAACGCCGCTCCATCGATGCTTCCCGGCGCCCGAGCGAGGGTCAAGGGGCGGCTACGTTGCATGAATGTGACAATTGGCGAACGCATCGGAGCCAGGTGCTCGCTCTGCGTACGAGTCACATGATTACAGCAGAGCGGCGAGATGACCCGTTACGGGGGGTCCCCGCCCGATTCCGGGCAGGGCGGCGAATGGCGGTCGTACCGGACACACGAGCGCGGCGCACCCGTGGCCGGGTACGCCGCGCGGTGTGCCGCGGGGCCGCTCAGGCGTCGCGGTCGACGAGGACGCGCGCCTCGTCGGCGAGCCGGTAGCCGACCCCGTACACGGTGGTCACCAGGGGCGTGTCGGCGCCGAGCTTGGCCCGCAACCGACGCACGTGGACGTCCACGGTGCGCGCCACCGCGTGTTCGTACCCCCAGACGTTGGTGAGCAGTTGCAGCCGGGTGAACACCTGGCGGGGATGCTCGGCGAGGAACAGCAGCAGGTCGTACTCGATCCGGGTCAGCGGGATCTGCTCGCCGCCGCGGCGGACCACCCGGGTACCGGCCAGGATGCGTACCGGGTCGGGTTCCTCGGCCGCGGCCTGCGGTGCGGCCGGCATGGCCGCGTGGGGCAGGTCGGCCACGGCGCGGGCCCGCTCGTGGTCATCGGGCCGCAGCACCCCGGCACCGGACGCGGCGAGTTCGTCGAGCACCTCGACCAGGCGGGCCAGGCCGGGCGACGACGCGGCGGCGGCCAGGTCGAGCGTGATGGTCAGGGTCGGCCCGGTGCGCGGGCGGGGCGGTCCGGCCCGGCCGGGCCGGTACGGGCGGGGGGACAGGGCGACGACGGACATGGATCCTCCTGGGCTGGCGGTCGCGCCCGCCCCGCCGGGTGTGGCGGAGCGGTCAGCGAGGCACCCGGCCGGCGGTGACCGGGGGCGCGGCGGACGAGGGTCGGAGCGGTGGGGTGGGGCCGAGGGTGGGCAGGCCGGCGATCCGCCAGGCGGCGAACCCGCCGACCACGTCGGTGGCCCGGTGCAGACCGAGGTCCTGCAACGCGGCGGCGGCCAGCGAGGACGTGTAGCCCTCCTGGCAGAGGACCACCACCGGCACGTCGTAGTCGACGGCCTGGGGCAGCCGGGCCGGGCAGCGTGGGTCGAAGCGCCATTCCAGCACGTTGCGCTCGACGACGAGGGCGCCCGGGACCGTGCCGTGCGCGGCGCGCTGGCCGGCCGGGCGGATGTCGACCAGCAGCGCACCGCGCCGACAGGCGAGGTGGGCCTGCTCGGGATCGAGGCGGCGCAGCCGGGCACGGGCGGCGGCGAGGATCTCGTCGATCCCCTGGGAGCCGGGCGGCGGGACCGGACAGGACTCGGTCGGGGTCGGGTTGTGCGGCATCGGCGGGTCCTTCCGTGCGGCTGGGTCAGGGGACGGGCCGGGTCACCAGGCGACCCCGGCCTCGGCTACCTCGGCGACCAGGAGCTGCCCGGCGACGAGGTGGTAGCGGGTCATCCGGCGCAGCGCGGGCCGGTAGACGTGCACGCTGACCGCCGATTGGTCCCCGCGGTTGGCGACGAGGTGCACGTGCCGGGCCCCGAACCGCCGGCCGGCGCCGGCGGCGAGCCGGTGCGGGCGCAGTTGATCGCCGCTGACCGTCTCCTCGGTGAGGGTGCCGGCGACGACCAGGAACGCCCCGGCGGAGCCGCCGTGGTCGTGCAGGTCGGTGCCCTGACCGGGCAACCAGCTCAGCGCCCACACCTCGTGCTCGTCGTCGGCGGCCAGCCGCGCGTACCACCGCTCGGACGGGTCGAAGCGCAGCCGGACCGGCCAGCCGGCCGGATCGGCCCAGCGGGCGGCGACGGCGAGCAGGTCGGACTGGACGGTGCGGATCATCGGCGGGTCGTCCTCACGGGTACGAGTCGGCGCGTGCCCCCTCAGCATAGGAGGTTAACCCTATAGGTTTAGTAGGTAATACCGAATGCTGGGACGGCCGGATCCGGGCCGGCACGGATCAGCGGCGCACCGGCGGGGCCACCCGGTAGCCGGGCACCGAGGGCCAGCGCACGGTGAGCACCACCGACTCCCGCTCGGCGTACCAGGAATGGTCCACGCCACGGCCCCACACCACGTAGTCGCCCGGGTCGCGCAGCACCACCGTCCGATCCGGCAGCTCGACCCGGAACGCTCCGCTGATCAGCACCAGCAGCGCCGTACGCCGCTCCCCCGTCGCCCATGCCGAGCGGGTCTCCCCGGCCGGGTGCACGCCCCACTTCACCTCGACCTCGGTGCTGTGCCGCACGTCGCCGGGTGGCTTGAAGTGGCCGAGCAGCCAGCCCGCGTCGGCCGCCCCGTCCACCGCCGCCTTCCCGACGTACACCCGATCGTCCATTCCGTCCCTCCCGTGCCGGCTCGGCAACCTACCAGGGCGGCCCGGGGCAGCCGGCCAACCGGTATACAGGGGCGGTGGAGGATCCCGTACCCGAGCAGATGCGCGCGGCGGCCGGCGCGTTGCTGGCGGCGCTCGACGAGCCGGCGCGGCTGCTGGCCCGGCACGACTTCGACGATGTCGACGCCCGCCGCTGGCTGGAGTACCGCCCCCGACCCCGGCCCGGCGTCAGCCTCGCCGACCTGGACGTCACCGCCCGCAAGGCCGCCCATCGGCTGCTGGCCACCGCGCTCAGCCCGGCCGCGTACGCCCAGGCGATGGCGGTGGTCGCGCTGGAGGAGGTGCTCGACCGGGCGGAGGGCTGGCGGCGCGGCCGGCACAGCGGCGACTACTGGGTGGCCGTGTTCGGCGACCCGGTCCGGGACGACCGGTGGGGCTGGCGGTTCGAGGGACACCACCTGTCGGTGAGCATGACCGTGGTCGACGACCAGGTCTCGCCCGCCCCGCTCTTCCTCGGTGCCAACCCGGCCACCGTCCGGCACGCCGGCCGCCCGGTCTCCCGGCCGCTGGGCCCGGAGGAGGACCTGGCCCGCGAGTTGCTGGACGCGCTCGGGCCGGCCGGACGGGCCGCGGCGATCATCGCCGAGGAGGCCCCGGCCGACATCATCAGCGCCACCCGGCCCACCGCCCCGGACCGGCTGGACCCGCTCGGCGTACCCCGCGACCGGCTCACCCCGACGGGGCGGGCGCTGCTCGACCGGCTCGTCGCGCTCTACCTGGACCGGCTCCCGCCCGAGCTGTCCGCGCGCGAGGCGAGCCGGCTCGACGGCCGGGAGCTGCACTTCGCCTGGGCCGGCCCGATTCGCCCGGGCCAGCGGCACTACTACCGGGTCCAGGGCGACGACCTGCTGATCGAGTACGACAACACCACCGACGACGGCAACCACGCGCACACCGTGCTGCGCCGCCCGGCCAGCGACTTCGGCACCGACGTCCTCGCCGCCCACCGCACCACCCCCCACTGACCCCTGGTCGATCAAGGAGTTTGCGTCTGATTGGAGATCAACTCCGACCCGAACTCCTTGATCAACGCCTGCCCGGCGGACGGGCGGTGGGTGGGTAGGTGGGTGGGGTCAGGGGTGGCGGGCCTCGATGAGGAAGCGGCGGGCGTGGGCGACGAAGGGGCCGTCGGCGCGGATACGGTCGTGCAGGCGGCGGAGTTCGGCGCGGTAGCGGTCGACGGTGAAGCCGGGCACCGTCCAGATCACCTTGCGCAGGAAGTAGACCACCGCGGCGATGTCGTGGAACACCATCCGCAGGGTGGCCGTACGCAGGTCCACCACCGTCAGCCCGGCGGCCTCGGCGGCGGCGACCGCCTGCTCGGGGTGACGGGCGGCCGGCGGTGGGAGCGGCCCGAGGATCGCCTCGCTCAGCTCGCGCACGGTGCCGGGGCCGATCTGCTGGGAGAGGTAGCTGCCGCCGGGCCGCAGCACCCGGGCGATCTCGTCCCACCGGGTGTCCACCGGGTGTCGGCTGACCACCAGGTCGAACGAGGCGCCCCGAAAGGGCAGCGGCGACCGCTCGGCCACCTGGACGACGGTGGCGCCGACCCGGCGCAGCGTACGGCGGGCGACCGCGACGTTCGGCGGCCACGCCTCGGTGGCGACCAGCAGCGGGGGCGGAGTGGGCACCTCGGCCAGCACCTCTCCCCCGCCGGTGTCGACGTCCAGCGCGGCGTCCACGGTGGCCATCCGGGCGCCGACCAGGCGGGCGTACCCCCAGGGCGGGCGCTCCTCGCTGGCCCGCCCGGCCAGCCAGGAGAAGTCCCAGCCCTCGACCGGCACCGCAGCGCCCTCGGCGATCAGCTCCTCGAAGTCACGGTCCGCGCTCATCCGCCGAGCCTGCGCCGCGGGCCGCGACCGGAGCAACGCGATTTCCCGCCCGGGCGCCACGGCGACTCCCGGGCGGGCGGTCAGGCGGCCGGCGGGCGGATGATCTCCACGGTGGGGGCGGGCAGGTCGGCGAGCGCCTCGAAGCCGGTCGGCTCGGCGGCCGGGGGCCGGTCGAACTGCCGGATCAGCCGGGCGCCGAGCCACACCCCGACCGACCCGACGGCCAGCGCGAGCAGTTCGATGGCCAACTGGACGCCGGTCGCGCCGCGCTGCGGCGCCTCCGCCCGGACCAGGCAGGTGAGCAGGAAGAGCGCCGCCATCGCGGCGTTGACCAGGTTGCAGGTGACCGCGGTGCGGCGGGTCCGGTCGGCGCGCACGTCCCACAGGTCGACCATGCCGGCGACGGCGGCCAGCGCGGCGGCGACCAGGGCGGCGACGGCGCTCCAGTAGCCCACCTCGCCGAGGAACGCGGGCCCGCCGGCGACGTCGGCCAGGTCGAAGACGGCCGCGCTGACGAAGAGTCCGAACGGGAAGGTCACCAGCATCGGTTGGATGGGGTGGCCCTGCACCCGCAGTCGGCTCTCCATCGGTCCTCCCCGGGTCGGCACGGCTCACCAGTCCAGGGTGCTACCCGGGCCCCACCGGGGTGAAACGAGTGTCGGTCAGTTGTCCCGAGGTCGGGAGACGGTGAGGACCAGCCGCTCGGCGACCTCGCGCAGCGGGATGTCCAACGCGGAGGCGGCGGTGCGGAGCACCTCCAGCGCCTCCGGCGCCGGGCAGCCACGCTGGGTCATGATCACGCCGACGGCCTGCCCGACCACCCCCTCCCCCAGCAGCGACGAGTCGAGCTGATCGGCCCGGGCGGCCTGGCGCTGGCGGTCCCGGACGGCGGCGAGGAGCAGCCCGGCGTGCTCGGCGAGGAGCATCGCGGTGAGCTGGTGCCGGGTGGTGAGCGCGTCGGCGGAGTCGGCGTACAGGTTGATGGCGCCGATCACCTGCTCGTCCACGTCGACCGGCGCGGAGATCACGCCGCGCACGCCGAGCCGGCGAGCCCGGCCGGCCCACGCCGGCCAGCGCGCGTCCCGCTCGAGGTCGGGCGCGGTGATCATCTCGCGGCGCTGGATGGCGGTCATCGCCGGGGTGTCGGGGCCGTGCCGGAGGTCGTCCAGCTCGGCGCGGCCGGCGTCCGAGGCGGCCACCCCGGCGGGCTCGCCGGCCCGCAGGGCGGTGAAGCCGCAGCAGTCGATCCGCGGTACGGCGTCCCGCGCGACGCGGACCAGCCGGGCCAGCGCCTCGTCGAAGTCGTCGACGGCGATGAGGCCGGCGGTCAGCTCGCGCAGCAGCGCGGCGGTCTCCAGCACTCCGAGCGTGTCGAACATGGGCTCCCGCGTGTCGAGGTTCACCGGGCCACGGCCCCCGCCACTCCCGCGTACCACCGCGCGACGTCCCCGTCCGGCGCCATTGCCTGTGCCATCCGCTGCTCTCCCTGACTCGAAGCCCCGGCCTACTACCCTCGCAAACCAGGTTCGAAACAGTGCAAAGGGGTCCCTTTCGGCGCGGCGTCGCCGGGCGGGACCCCTTTGCCGACGGTCAGCGGGACCCGGAGATCAGCCGGCGGCCCACCGAGGCGATCAGCCGGTCCAGCTCCGAGCCGAACGGGTTGTCGTGCACCAGGTACGTCCAGGTGGCGCTCGGCCGGACCAGCTTCGCGGCGTCCGGCTCCCAGCCCTCGTCGAACTCCGTCTCCTCGAAGGTGGCGATGGTCCGCGTCTCGATCTCGGGGACGAGCGCGTTGAACGCCGGGACGGCGCTGCGGTGGAACTCGTCCAGCGGGTCGAGCCGGCCCAGCGCCCGCAGGTGCACGCCCTCGCGCACCTCGGAGAGCTCGGCCAGGTGCTCGGCCCAGAGCCGGTCGAGGTGGTAGAGCGCGATCTTCCGGGCCACGTCGGCGAGCAGGTCCTCGTCCATCTCGCCGGCCTTCTCCGGGCAGCGTTCCAGCAGCATCAGCGCGGCGATGTCGCTGGTCAGCAGCCGCTCCCGCCGCTCGGCGAGGGCCTTGCGCTGCTGCTCGATCACCACGCTGTAGCGCCAGGTGTTGCGGTGGATCTCGTGGTTGACGCCCTCGGCGACCCGCTGGGCGTGCTCCACCGCGTAGTCGACCTGCGGGTCGGTGACCAGGCCGTCGGCGTTCATCCGGGGCGACGCCGGGACGGTGTCGCCGGCGTGCCGGACGACGAGGTCGTCCTCCAGGCTGACGAAGAAGACCGACCCGCCCGGGTCGCCCTGCCGGCCGGCCCGGCCGCGCAGCTGGTCGTCGACCCGGCGGCTGTCGTGCCGGCCGCTACCGATCACGTAGAGGCCGCCGAGGTCGGCCACCCGCTCCCGGTCGGCCTGGTCGCTGCCGCCGAGGCGGATGTCGACGCCGCGGCCGGCCATCTGGGTGGAGACGGTCACCGCGCCGTACGCACCGGCCTCGGCGATGATCGCCGCCTCCTCGTCGTCGTTCTTGGCGTTGAGGACCACGCAGGACACCCCGGCGGCGTGCAGGCCGGCCGCGAGTCCCTCCGACTCCTTCACGTCGAGGGTGCCGACCAGCACCGGGCGACCCGCCTCGTGGCAGCGCCTGATCTCGTCGATCAGCGCCTCTTCCTTCTCCGCCCGGGTGGCGTAGATCCGGTCCGGCTCGTCCTCGCGGATGCACGGGGTGTTCGGCGGGATCACCGCCACCTCGAGGTTGAAGAACTCGCGCAGCTGGTCGCCGACGAGCACCGCGGTCGCGGTCATCCCGCAGACCTTCGGGTAGAGCGTGATGAACGCCTGCACGGCGATGGTGCCCAGCACCTCGCCCTCCGCCGTGGCGTCCAGGCCCTCCTTCGCCTCGACCGCGGCCTGCAGCCCGTCCGGCCAGCGGCGGCGCTGGGCCACCCGGCCGCGCATCTCGTCGATCAGCTCGACCGAGCCCTCCCGGACGATGTAGTCCACGTCCCGGTGCAGCAGGGCGTGCGCGTGCAGCGCCACGTTGACCGCGGAGAGCTGCCCGACGTGCTCCTCGTCGTACAGGTCGATGCCACCGAGCTTGGCCTCGACGGTGGCCAGGCCGGCCGAGGTGAAGGCGACGCTGCGGCCGTCCTCGGCGATCGTGTAGTGCTTGCCCTTGCGCAGGCCGCGGACCAGCGCGGCGGCCGCGTGCACCGGGTCCTGCTCGCCGGCGACCGCGCCGGCGAGCACCATCGGCACCCGGGCCTCGTCGATGAGGATGGAGTCGGCCTCGTCGACGATGGCGGTCTGCAGCGCCGGCTGCACCCGGTCGTCGAGGTCGGTGGCGAGCTGGTCGCGGAGGAAGTCGAAGCCGGCCTCGCTGACCGAGACGTAGGTGACGTCGCAGGCGTACGCGGCGCGCCGCTCCTCGGGGGTGGAGGCCTCGTTGACCCACCCGACGGTGAGCCCGAGCAGCGTGTACACCGGCCCCATCCACTCCGCGTCGCGGCGGGCCAGGTAGTCGTTGACGGTGAGCACGTGCACCGGGCCGTTGCCCATCCGGACGTGCCCGTACGCGGCGACGGTCGCGGTGAGCGTCTTGCCCTCACCGGTGGCCATCTCCGCGACCTTGCCGGAGAGCAGGGCCATCGCGCCGAGCAGCTGGACGTCGTACGGCCGCTGGTCGAGGCCGCGGCGGGCCGCCTCCCGGCCGATGGCGCAGATCTCCTCGTACCCCTGCGCCTGCCCGGCGGCCTCGGTCAGCTCGGCGTCGGTGAGCTTCTCCAGCTCCGCCTCGCGGGCCTCGATGGCCGGCAGCAGCTTCTCCAGCGGGGCCAGGTCGACCGTCGTCCCCGGGCGCTGGAGGAACCGCCGGAACCTGCTCTTCAACCGTTGCGACACACCCATGAGCGGCAACGGTACGCGAACCGGAGCCGATTGTGACCCCCGCCCGGCGAGGGTCTCGCCCGGTGTCCGACTCCATGCCCGTTTCCGCAGCTCAGAGCCGGTCTGATCGGCGCCATCCGGCGAGCTGGTTCCCCGGCTCAGCCGCTGAGGATCACCTGGAGTTCCTGCCGGCGGCGCTCGGCCAGATCGATCAGCAGGGCCGGGGCCTCGTCGAGGGGCACCACCGCCGTGACGAGGTGCTCGCGCACCAGGTCCCCGTACTGCCGGAGCAGCTCGATGGTCTCCGCGGAGAGCCGCTCCCGGTCCCAGGTGGGGGCGAGCCCCCGGGGCACCCGCCCGATCTGGGCGCAGCGCAGCGACAGCCCGTTGTGGTGGAACTCCTCGCCGAACCGGACCTCGTCCGCCCCGGACTGGTAGAAGGCCAGGTCGATCACGGCGCCCTGGGGGCGCAGCAGGCGGAGCGCGAGCCGCAACGCCCACGCCTGGCCCCGGCACTGGAAGACCACGTCGGCACCCCGGTCGCCGGCGGCGTGGTGCCAGCGGGTCTTCAGCACCACCGCCGGGTCGTCCGCCGCCGGGTCCAGGGTCTCGAGGCCGAGCGCCTCGGCCACCTCCCGCCGGGTCGGGGTGGGATCGAGCACCACCACCGAGGCGGCGCCGTGCCGTCGGGCGAAGAGCGCGGTGAGCAGGGCGACCACCCCGCTGCCGACCACCGCCACCCGCCGGCCGCGGACGCCGTCGCCGAGCGAGCGTACGTCGGTGCCGTACAGGTCCGCGGCGGCGTGCAGCAGGCCGTTGGCGCAGATCGGGCCCATGTGCGCGACGTAGACGCCGAGCAGCGGGTCGAGGTCGTCGGGCAGCGGGACGAAGCGCTCGGCGAGGGGGTCGGCCACATACCCGCTGCGGTGGCCGTACGTCATCGCCCCCACCGCGCCCACGGCGACCGCCGGGGTGCGGCTCTCCACCACCCGGCCGACCTGCATGTAGCCGAGCCGGGTCACCGGGTACGGGGCGCTCGCCACGCCCGGCTGGAAGAGCCCGAGGTCGGCGTTCCAGGTGACGTTCAGGTAGGGGTTGGTGCCCTTGACGTAGCTCAGCTCGGTGCCGGCGGAGACGCCGCTGTAGCGGGTCTCCACCCGGAAGGTGCCCGCGCGCAGCTCGGCCGCCTCCTGCTCGACCAGCTCAATCCTGCCCGGTCCGCTGACCACCACCACCCGGTCACGCATCGATGGTCACCCCCGGCAGGGTCGCCTCGGCCGGTGCCGCGCCGGCGACCGGCGCGGTGAGCCCCGCGGCCGGTCCGGTGGGCAGCGCCACGCTTCGCCCGGTCCGGGCCGACTCGGCCACCGCGACGGCGAGCCGCTGGGTACGCAGCGCCTCGGCGTACGGGACCCGGACGTCGTCGCCGACGCCCCGGACGGCGTCGACGAACGCCCGGTCGACGGCCACCCGGGCGCCGTCCGGGTCGGCGGGCAGCTGCCGCTCCCCGGCGTTGTCGCGGATCAGCAGGCCGTCCTCGGCCAGCGACAGCGCCACCCCGTCGGCGAGGATCTCCAGCCCGGCCCGGTGCTTCCAGCCCAGCACACAGGCGGCGGCGAGGGTGCCCACCGCGCCGCTGGCGAAGCGCAGGGTGGCCGCGGTGACCGAGTCGATGTCGGCGCCCGCCACCGGCGGCGGGCTGCCGTCGCCGTACGCCGTCACCTCGGCCACCTCGCCGGCCAGCAGCCGGACCAGGTCCAGCACGTGCGCGGCCTGCTCGACGACCGGGCCGCCTGAGCGGTCGCACCGGGCCCACCAGGGCACCGGTGGCACCTTGTCCAGCCAGGCCCCGTTGACCATCCGCACCGGGCGGTCGGCCAGCAGCTCCCGGGCCTGCCCCACCACGTGCAGGTAGCGCCAGTGGTGGCCGACCGCGGTGAGCAGTCCCCGCTGCGCGACCAGCGCCGCGATCCGCTCCGCGGTCTCCAGGTCCAGCGCCACCGGCTTCTCCACGAACATCGGCACGCCGGCCTCGATCACCAGCTCCTCCACCGGGCCGTGGGCGAACGGCGGCACGCACACGTACACCGCGTCGGGGCCGGCGGCGAGCAGGTCCGCCACGTCCAGGAAGGCACGGCCGCCGTGCGCGCCGGCCAGCGCCCGCGCCGCGTCCGGGGCGACATCGGTCACCCCGAGCAGCTCCACGTCCTCGAAGCCGGTCAGCACCCGGGCATGGCGTCGCGCCACCCCGCCGGCACCGACCAGTCCCACCCGGCACGTACGCATCGCCTCGTCCCCCTCGCCGCGTCGACCCGAAGGCTGTCGTCAGCTCTCCCCGGGTCGGCGCGCAATCAAACCCTCACCCACGGGGAGCCCGCCGCTGCGGCGGTCGTGAGCAGCCTGTCAGGCATGATCCGGTTAGCGCGGGGAACCAGGGGAATCCCCGTCCCGCGTTCCACCACGACCTGGGGGTGTGCCAGTTGCGGGAGTCAGAAGCGATCGTGTCACCGGTGGTGGAGGCATGGGCCACGTACCGCACCACGTCGGCCGAGGACTGGCCGGTACGGCGGCTGCTGGCGGCCAAGGGCGACAGCCGGGTCAGCGTGGTGCTGCCGGCGCGCAACGAGGAGGCCACCGTCGGCGCCATCGTGTCGACGATCCGGGAGCACCTGATGGACCGGGTCCCGCTGGTGGACGAGCTGCTCGTGGTGGACTCCCGGTCCACCGACCGGACCGCCCAGGTGGCCCGGACGGCCGGCGCGGAGGTGGTCAGCCAGGACGCGATGACCCGGGGGCTGCCGCGGCTGACCGGCAAGGGCGACGCGCTCTGGGCCGGGCTGGCGGCGGCCGAGGGGGACGTGGTCGCGTTCGTCGACGCCGACCTGCACGAGTTCCGCCCGCACTTCGTCACCGGCCTGGTCGGCCCGCTGCTGACCGACCCGTCGGTCGAGTTCGTCAAGGGCTTCTACCATCGGCCGCTCGTCAGGGCGACCGGGGTGGAGGCCGACGGCGGCGGTCGGGTGACCGAGCTGACGGCCCGCCCGCTGCTCAACCTCTTCTGGCCGGAGCTGGCCGGCTTCGTGCAGCCGCTCGCCGGCGAGTACGCCGGCCGCCGCGACGTGCTGGAGCAGGTGCCGTTCGTCTCCGGGTACGGCGTGGAGACGGCCATGCTGATCGACCTGCTGGAGCTGGTCGGGCTGGACGCCCTGGCCCAGGTGGACCTGGGGGAGCGCAAGCACCGCCACCAGGACACCGCGGCCCTGGGCCGGATGTCCGCGCAGATCCTGCTGACCGCCTGGACCCGGTTGCAGCGGCGGGGCTGGGCGAGCCCGGGCACCGTGCCGGCGGCCCTGCTGACCCAGTTCCGGCGGGGCGGCTCGGACGCGCTGCCGAACCTGGAGCGGGAGATCGTGGTCAGCGACGTCTCGATCGAGGAGCGGCCGCCGCTGGCGCAGCTGCGGCACCGGGTGCCCCGGCGGCCGGTGGCGGCGTGACCGGGGGAAGGGGCCGGGCCCGATGAGCCTCACGGTACTGATGAACGCGGGTCCCTGGTTGTCCGTGCCGCCACCCGGCTACGGCGGGATCGAGAACGTGATCGCCACCCTGGTGCCGGAGCTGCGCCGACTCGGCGTGCGGGTGGTGCTCGCCTCGGTGGAGACCAGCACCCTGCCGGTCGACGAGAAGATCTCGGTCTTCCCCGACGGGCAGTTCCACGCCCTGCAACGGCCGTACAACCAGGTCTGCGGGGTGTCCCAGGCACACCTCAACGGGGTGGTGCGGGCGCTGCACACCCGGGACGACATCGACCTGGTGCACGACCACGTGGAGGCGGTCGGGCTGGCCACCATGGCGGCGATGGGGCCCGACGGCCCGCCGGTGCTGCACACCCTGCACTGGGACCTGGCCAAGCATCCGGAGCTCTACGGCAACCTCGACGGCGGCGACCGGGTACGGGTCAACGGGGTCTCCGCGGCGCAGCTGGCCCGGGCGCCCCGCGCGCTGCGGGAACACTCGGTCGGGCACGTACACCTGTCCACGCCGCTGGCGGTCGACGCCGACCGCCGGCCCCCGGTGGAGAAGGGCGACCACGTGGTCGTGCTGGGCCGGGTCAACCCGGGCAAGGGGCAGGACCTGGGTGCCCGGCTGGCGCGGCAGGTCGGCTTCCCGCTGGTGCTCGCCGGCCCGGTCGGGCCGTACCACCGGCCGGAGGACCTCGCCGCGGCGGGCGACGAGGCCCGACAGAACCCGGACGTGCGGTTCTTCCACGACCAGGTGGCCCCGTACGTCGACGGCGACCTGGTCCGCTGGGTCGGCACGGTCGCCGGCCGGGAGCGGGACGAGCTGCTGGCCCGGGCGCGGGCCGCCCTCTTCCCGCTGCGCTGGGAGGAGCCGGGCGGCACCGCGGTGGTCGAGGCGCTCTCCCTCGGCACCCCGGTGGTGGCCGTCGGCCGCGGCTGCCTGCCGGAGCTGATCGAGCACGGCCGCACCGGTCTGCTCACCGGCGACGAGGAGGAGCTGGGCGAGCTGGTGCTGGCGGCCGGCCTGCTCGACCCGGCCGAGTGCCGCCGCGAGGCGGCCAGCCGGTTCACCCCGGCCGTGATGGCCGAGAAGTACGTCAGCCGGTACGAACAGGTCCGCCGGCTCGCCGGGCGTCCGCTCCTACCGGCCTGAGCCGGTAGGTGACGGTCGCCGGCACCCGACGTGGCCGTGGCTGCTCCGCTGCCGTCGCCGCCCGGCGGTGATCCGCGCGGTCGGGCCGGCTGCGTTTGCCGCCGGTGACACGGGGTAAGCCGCCCGACCCTGGGGGGTCCGCTGAGGAGGTCGGCCATGACGAACGCGATGGCGCACTCGCGCGGGCGGCGCAACCCGGCCGAGGGGCGTGCCCCGGCGCGCCAGGCCTCCGCGACCGTCGGGGTGGCCTTCCTGCTCGTCGGGGTGCTCGGCTTCATCCCCGGGATCACCAGCAACTTCCACGAGCTCTACTGGGCCGGGCACGGATCGGGCGCCGAGCTGTTCGGGGTGTTCCAGGTCTCGGTGCTGCACAACTTCGTGCACCTGTTCTTCGGCGTCGCCGGTCTGGCGATGTCCCGAACGGTTTCCAGTGCCCGCACCTTCCTGGTCGGCGGCGGGGCGATCTACGTCGTGCTCTGGCTCTACGGACTGGTGATCAACCGCGGCACCGACGCGAACTTCATCCCGGTCAATCTCGCCGACAACTGGCTGCACTTCGGCCTCGGCATCGGGATGATCGCGCTCGGGCTGTTCACCGTCCGTAACGGGAACCGCCGCTGACCAGCGTCGGGTGGGCGGATCGGTCCCGGTTTCGCCCGTCCTGGTGGCGGGTAGTTCGCAGGCTTCCGACGTGACGGAGGCGAGGGCCTGATGTCGACCCGGATCAGCTGTGAGGTCCGCGAGGAGCCGTGGGTCACCGCGGTACGGCTCGCCGGCGAGCTCGACCTGGTCACGATGCGGTCGGTGCACACCGTGCTGGAGCGCTGCCTGGCCACCCAGCCGGACGCGCTCGTGGTCGACCTGGAGCGGCTCGCCGTGGCGGACCGGCTGGCACTGTCCGTCTTCGCGGCCGCCGCTCGGCGGGCGGCCGACTGGCCCGCCGTGCCGGTGGTGCTCTGCGCCCCGCCACCGGCCGCCGCCGCCTGGCTCGCGGAGACGACGGCCTGCCGGGTGGTTCCGGTCCGCCCCGACCGGGCCGAGGCGACCGCGCTGGCGGGTGCGGCGGCGGCGCCTCGGCTGCGGGCCCGGCTGGAGCCAGTCGCCGGTGCCTGCCGGCGGGCTCGGGAGCTGGTGGCCGACGCGTGCGGCCGGTGGAACATCCCCGAGTTGGTCGGCCCGGCCTCGCTGGTGCTCACCGAACTGGTCGGCAACGTGGTCCGGCACGCGGGAACCCCGATGCAGGTGACGCTGACCCTGCGCCGGCCGTACCTGCGGGTGGCCGTGATGGACGGCTGCCCGGCCGACGCGTGCGCGGTGACGAGCCGTGACCCGCGGGCCGAGGGCGGGCGCGGGCTGATGCTGGTCCGCGAGCTGACCCAGCGTTGGGGAAGCGCGCCGGCCGGCGCCGGCAAGGTCATCTGGGCGATGCTACCGGCGAACTGACCGAATTTTCCGCTCTCGCCTGGTTTTATGGGTAGAGGGCCGGGTAGGCCTGCCCGTCCCTTTCTGTCGTCCACGACGGGGTGAGAGCTATGCCCAAGCGGGTAGTCACGGAACCGCCACGGGACCGGGGGCCCGCCATCCTCGCGCCCGCCCACTTCGGCGGCTATCCCGGCCCGGTCCGGGAGGCGATCAAGGGCAACTCGCTGATCAAGCTGCTCGGCACGACCGACGCCAAGGTGATCGGCCTGCTCTACCTCGGCACCTCGTTCATCTTCTTCCTGATCGGCGGGGTGCTCGCGCTGCTGATGCGGGCCGAGCTGGCCGAGCCGGGGATGCAGTTCCTCTCCCCCGAGCAGTACAACCAGTCGTTCACCATGCACGGCACGATCATGCTGCTGCTCTTCGCCACCCCGATGGTGTTCGGCTTCGGCAACTACATCGTGCCGCTGCAGATCGGCGCGCCGGACGTGTCGTTCCCCCGGCTGAACTCCTTCGCGTACTGGCTGTATCTCTTCGGCGGATCGCTGGTGGTCGGTGGCTTCATCGCCCCGGGCGGCGCCGCCGACTTCGGCTGGTTCGCCTACACGCCGCTGAGCAACTGGCAGCACAGCCCGGGGGTCGGCGGAAACCTGTGGTTCGTCGGCCTGGTCATCTCGGGTCTCGGCACGATCCTCGGCGCGGTCAACATGATCACCACGATCGTGACCCTGCGCGCCCCCGGCATGACCATGTTCCGGATGCCGATCTTCACCTGGAACCTGCTGCTCACCAGCGTTTTGGTGATCCTGGTCTTCCCGCTGCTGGCCGCCGCGCTGCTCGCCCTCGGCGCGGACCGGCTCCTGCACGCGCACGTCTTCGACCCGACCACCGGCGGGCCGATGCTGTGGCAGCACCTGTTCTGGTTCTTCGGGCACCCCGAGGTCTACATCGTGGCGCTGCCGTTCTTCGGCATCATCACCGAGATCATCCCGGTCTTCTCCCGCAAGCCGATCTTCGGCTACACCGGTCTGGTGCTCGCCACCATCGCGATCACCGTGCTGTCGATGAGTGTCTGGGCACACCACATGTTCGGCACCGGGCAGGTGCTGCTGCCGTTCTTCAGCGTCCTCAGCTTCCTCATCGCGGTGCCGACCGGGGTCAAGTTCTTCAACTGGATCGGCACCATGTGGAAGGGGCAGATCACCTTCGAGACGCCGATGCTCTTCGCCGTCGGCTTCCTGGTCACCTTCCTCTTCGGCGGTCTGACCGGGGTGCTGCTGGCCAGCCCACCGGCGGACTTCCACGTGACCGACACCTACTTCGTGGTGGCGCACTTCCACTACGTGCTCTTCGGCACGATCGTGTTCGCCGCCTTCGGCGGGATCTACTTCTGGTTCCCGAAGATGACCGGGCGACTGCTCGACGAACGGTTGGGCAAGATGCACTTCTGGACGATGTTCCTGGGCTTTCACGGGACGTTCCTGGTGCAGCACTGGCTCGGCAACGAGGGCATGCCCCGCCGGTACGCCGACTACCTGCCCAGCGACGGCTTCACCGTGTTGAACCAGGTCTCCACGATCGGCTCGTTCGTCCTGGGCGCGTCCACGCTGTTCTTCATCTACAACGTCTGGAAGTCCTGGCGGTACGGGGCGAGGGTCACCGTGGACGATCCCTGGGGCTTCGGCAACTCGCTGGAGTGGGCCACCACCTGCCCGCCGCCGCTGCGCAACTTCGACCGGATGCCGCGGATCCGCTCCGAGCGGCCGGCCTTCGACGCCAAGTACGGTCCTCTCGTCGCCGACCTCGGTCGCGACCTGCCGCAACGCACCACCAAACCGCCGCAGCACTTCATCGAGGAACTGCACCACGTGCCGCAGGTTCCGGAGTCGCCGGCCGCCGAGGGCGCGCACGGCGCCCGCGAGGCCGTCGAGTACCACCCCGCGCCGCAGTCTGGCGCCCGGCCGGTCGACGTTCCGGAGCCGGAGGAGATCCGCCGGCCCAGCTTCGAGGAGACCGACGAGCCGGAGGAGACCATCCTGGGCGCGCAGCGGGCACCGCAGGAGAACGACCGGTGGCGACACCCGCGCGGCCACGGGGACACCCCGGAGCAGTGACGGGAGGAACACCGCGAGCACGGGCCGGCGGCCCGTGCTCGCGTACGGGCCGGGACGGCGGACGAATGGTCAGTCGGCCGCCGGCAGGCCGGCCGCGGCGAGTGAACGGCGGACGGCCGGCTGCACCCGGGTCAGCCGCAGCGGCACACCGGTGCGGGCGGCGGCGTCCCGGCCGGCCATCAGCGCGGCGATCCCGCCGGCGTCGAAGCCGCCCGCGCCGACCAGGTCGACCACCACCTCTCGGGGCTGCCCGGTCACCGCCTCCAGCATCGCCCGGCGGAGCTGGTCCGCGCCGTCCCGGTCGACCTCCCCGCCGACCTCGACGACCACCCGGTCGCCGTTCTGCTTGACCGAGATCCTCGCCTTCGTCGGCTCGGTCTCGGCCGCGCCGTTCTGCCAGGGCGGCGGGGCGTCGGCGAGCATCGCCTGCCGCAGCCAGGTCAACGCCCGGGACAGCAGGCGGGAGACGTGCATCTGGGAGATGCCGAACCGGGCGGCGATCTCCGCCTGGGTCTGGTTGCCGTAGAAGCGCATGGCCAGGATCCGCCGCTCCCGCCAGGGCAACCGGTGCAGCAGGCCGCTGACGGTGACCCGGTCGTCGACCGACTCCAGAGCGCTGTCCGACTCGCCGACCAGGTCACCGAACTCGGCGGAGCTCTCCCCGCCGACCGGCGCGTTCAGCGAGGCCGGGCTGTAGCCGGCGGCCGACTCCAGCGCGGCGAGGATCTCCTCCTCCGGCGTCTCCAGCCGCTCGGACAGTTCGGCGACCGTGGGCGCCCGGGACAGCTCGCTGGTCAGCGCCGCGGTCGCCTGCCCCACCTCCAGGATCAGGTCGCGCAGCCGACGCGGCACGTGCACGCCCCAGGTGCGGTCCCGGAAGTGCCGCTTGATCTCCCCGACGATGGTGATCGCCGCGTACGCGGTGAAGGAGCCCCGTTCCGGGTCGTACCGGTCGACGGCGTTGACCAGGCCGAGGCGGGCCACCTGCTCCAGGTCCTCCAGCGGCTCGCCGCGGCCCCGGTAACGGCGGGCCAGCCGCCCGGCGAAGGGCAGCGCGAAGCGGACGAGGTCGTCCCGTGCCTCCTGCCGCCGCTCGGGCGGAAGCCCTTCGATCCGTGCCGCGTACGCCAGAGCCGCCGCGTCGAGGTCCTCCAGACCCCGTTCGGTCGGTGGTGGTGTGGGTGTGGTGGTCTGTCCGAACATCCGCGCCTCCCTCAGGAAGGTCCCCCGCCCGGATCGGGAAACCGGTCGTGCGCGTGGTCTGGCCACGCACCGGGCCGGAAGTGGGTTACGTGACGGAACGCCAGGAGCGGCGGCAGCCCGCCGCACGGCGTCGTGGGCCGTCTTCGCAGCCAGCGGTGTTCCCGCTCCGTAGGTACTCAATCACGGACCGCAGGATCGTGAGGATGTTTCGGCGGGTTCGGTCAGGAGACCAGTAGCCCCTGGTGGGCGCCCGCGTCCCGGAGCGCCGCGAGGGCCTCGGCCATCCGCAGCGGCGGCGGGACCGGCAGGTCGTACGGCTGGTTGCGCAACACCTCCGTGGCCCGCCGGGTCGGCACCGAGGCGACCGGGTACCCGCGGGCGGCCCCCCGGTCCAGGGCCCGGCGGCGTAGCCCGAAGCCGGCCACGGCGAGCCACTGCGGCAGGCCCGCGAGCGCCGGCGACCGGACGCCGGGCGGCTCCGGCAGCACGTCCACCGAGCTGAACGGCTCGCTGCCGGCGAGCCACCACTCCACCCCCTCCACCCGACGCCGGGTCGCGTTCTCGCACCAGTACGGCACCAGGCCGGCCCGGATCACCTGCCACGGGTCCAGCAGCCGACCGCACTCCACCACCAGGCGGTCACCGGTCTTGCCGGCCCGACGCAGCCAACGCCGGTATACGTCGGCGGTGGCGGCGCTCAACGCGTCGGGCTGCGGGACGAGGACCCGGTGCAGGGGATGCCCGTGCCGGCCGGCCCAGTACCGGGCACTGTGTTCGAAACCGGGCTCCACCCCGTTCTCGGCGTACGCCGCCGGGCACGAGACGTCCGGCGCCTCCCAGCGCGCCCCGTCGCCGCCGACCGAGCGGAGCACCTGGCGCAGCGCGGGCCCGTCGGGGTGGAAGTCGACCGGATCGAGCCCGCTGGCCGGGGAGCCGACCTGGAAGCTGTGCCCCCGCCCCTCGTCCAGCACCGGCCAGGTGCGAGCGTCGTGCAGCAGCAGCACCGGCGCGCCGGGGGCCAGCTGTTCGGCCACGAACCGGGCGTACGCCCCGGGCAGGGCGCGCCACCGCACCGCGAGGGCCGCGGTCGCGCCGGCCGACGCGCCCCGGCTGGCCGGACAGTGCACCTGGCGGACGTGCACGTTCCGGTTGCCGGCGAGCAGCCGGCCGGCG
Source organism: Micromonospora sp. NPDC007271 (assembly GCF_040634005.1). Lineage (NCBI taxonomy): Bacteria > Bacillati > Actinomycetota > Actinomycetes > Micromonosporales > Micromonosporaceae > Micromonospora > Micromonospora sp. NPDC007271. Next base: position 14,158 of record NZ_JBEYER010000045.1, on the reverse strand, counting down.
ACGGCGGCACCGTGGTCGAGCGCGGCCCGGGGCCGGTCCACGGCGCCGCGGGTCCAGTGCACCGCCAGTTCGAACGCGGCGGGCAGCCACGGCACGCCCAGCGCCACCGCCAGGTGGGCCGCCGCGCCGTGCGGCGAACCGAGCAGCACCCCCGGCCACTGGCGGGCCGGGTACTGGTCGACGATCCAGGCCGCCACCCGCTCGGCGTCCACCTCGGTGACCTGTTCCGGGGTCAGGGCGAGCCGGCCGGCGGCGCGGGCGGCGGCGGCCCGCCGCACCGGCTCGGGCGCACCGGTGAACCGGGCGAGCGGGGTGGCGTGGCCGAGGTCGGCGCAGTCGTCGCCGCGCAGCGCCCGGACCGTCGCCGCCACCAGGACCCGGGCCGGGCTGCCCGCTGCCACGACCCGGTCCCCGCCCAGGCCGGCACGGTCCGTCGGCAGCCCCACGGGCACCTTGCGTATCGGCCCCACCTTGCCTCGTTCGCTCACCACGCGGCCCGCCTTCCCGTCCCTATCGGGTCTAAACGGGCATCCCCCCACGGGCCGCCCCAATCCTCGGGTGTCCGGCGGCAGGGTCCGAGCCACGCACCGCACCCAGGTACGTCGAGGCCGCCGTGGGCCACCGGGCGGGGCCGGAACCGGAGTGCGGGACGGGTTCGGGTCGTACCGGGACGGCCCGCCGCCGGGCGGAGAGCCGGCCCCGACGGACCCGGGGGCCGGCGGCCGGACCCGGGGCATGCCGGGCGGGCGGCGGGTGATCTCCCGCCGCCCGCTGCGGTCTCCGCTGCCCGCTGTCGAGCTGATGCCACTGGCGGATCGCCGGTCACGGGCCACCATCCCCGGCCGGGGAACGACCTGGCTACCCCCGGTCCTCCGCCTCCACCACCGTCCGGGTGGCCAGCATCCGCTCCCGCACGCGGCGCGCGGCGTCCCCGTCGGCGACGAGCCAGCGCAGGTCGGCCAGGGCCGGCTCGGGCGGCTCCAGCGACACCGCCGGGTCGACCACGGCCTCCAGCACGCTGGGCCGGTCCGCGGCGAGGACCTCGTCCCAGGCGGGGCCGACCAGCTCGGGGCGGTCCACCCGGACGCCGTGCAGACCGAGCAGCCGGGCCCACCCGGCGTACGGCACGTCGGGCCGGCGGTCGCCCAGGTCGCCGGTGGCCCGCCGGCCGCCGCCCGTGCCGGACTGGTCCCGGTTGTTGAGCACCAGCACCACCAGCCGGGGATCCCGCCACCGCCGCCAGTGGTGGGCCACCGTGATCAGCTCGGCCAGGCCGTTGAGCTGCATCGCCCCGTCGCCGAGCAGCGCCACCACCGGCTCGTCCGGACGGGCCAGCTTGGCGGCCACCGCGTACGGCAGCGCGCAGCCCATCGAACCGAGCGTGCCGCACAGCTGGGCCCGGACGCCCGGCGGCAACGCCAGGTGCCGGGCGTACCAGTAGATGACCGAACCGACGTCGACGGCGACAGCTCCCCGGTGCGGCAACCGGGCGGAGAGCTCCTGGAGCACGAGCTGGGGGTTGACCGGCTCGGCCGGCGCGGCGGCCCGGGCGGCGACGACCTCCCGCCACCGGTCCACCGACCCCTCCACGACGCCCCGCCACCGCTGGTTGGGCCGGTCCGGCAGCCGGTCCAGCAGCGCCCGCAGCGTCTCGGCGGCGTCGCCGACCAGCGGGACGTCGACCGGGTACCGGGTGCCGATCCGCCGGCCGTCGATGTCGACCTGGACGGTGCGCACCTGGCCGGGCAGCGGAAACCAGTCGGTCCACGGGTCGTTCGTGCCGACCAGCAGCAACGTGTCGCAACCCCCCATCAGCTCCGCGGCCGCGGCGGTGCCGACCTCGCCGAGCACGCCGGTGTGAAAGGGCAGCCGCTCGTCCAGCACCGGCTTGCCGAGCAGCGAGGCGGCCACGCCGGCACCCAGCCGGTCGGCCAGGGTGACGAGCTCGCCGGCCGCGCCGTGCGCGCCCTGGCCGACCAGGATCGCCACTCGCTGGCCGGCGCTGAGCAGCGAGGCGGCCGCGTCCAGGTCGGCGTCGTGGGGCAGCACCCGGGCCAGCGGCTCGCCCGGGCTGGCCGACATCACGCCGGCGCTCTGCGGTTGCCGGTCCGGCACGGTGGCCACCTGCAGGGCGTACGGCAGGACCACGCAGGTCGGGCTCCGGGTCGCGGCCGCGGTGCGGAGCGCCTGGTCCAGCAGGGCCGACACCTGTCCGGGCAGCCGACCGTACCGTAGGAACTGGTTGCAGGCGTCGCCGAAGAGCCGGCTCAGCCCGATCTCCTCGTGCGCCCCGCCGAGCGGCCCGGTGACGTCCTCGCCGACGATCGCCACCACCGGCTTGCTGTCCAGCTTGGCGTCGTACAGGCCGTTGAGCAGGTGCAGCGCGCTCGGACCCTGGGTGGCCAGGCAGACCCCGATCTGGCCGGTGAACTTGGCGTGGCCGGTGGCCATGAACGCGGCGGTCTCCTCGTGGCGGGCCGGGATGAACTCCGGGTCCCCGCCGGCGGCGTCCAGCGCGGCCACCAGGGGGGCGATCGCCGGCCCCGGGCAGCCGAACACCCGGGGTACGTGCCAGGCGCGCAGCCGTTCGACGACCACGTCCGCGACGGCATGGTCAGCCATTGCCCCGCCCGGGGGTGCTCGCGTCCACGTACCGCAGCACCGCGCCGACCCCGTCGGTGAGTTCCGGTGCCTCCTCGGGCGCGAGCACGGTGAGTTCGGCGTCGGTGCCGACCAGCGCGCGCAGCAGCGCGGCGTCGGCGCGGACCCGTTGCGGGTCGGTCACCGACATCGCCTCCAGCTGCCGCGGGTCGGTGGCGATCTCGGTCGGCTCGGGGCCGATCCAGAGCTCGCCGTCCGCGGACGGGTCGTCCACGATCAGCATGGTGTCCACCTGGTTGCGTTGCAGGGCGGCGACGACCGCGTCCAGGCCCGCCCCGACGTTCTCCTGCATGCCGAACCGGTCCAGCGCGGCGGCTATCCGCCGGTCGGCGACCTCGGCGACGGTCTGCACCATGAGGTCGTCCATCGCGGTCGGGTCGGCGCCGCCGGTACGGGCGCCGGCGTCGGTACGCACCAGCACGTCCTGCCAGCGTTCCGGCAACTGGGCGGCGATCATGCCGGTGGCCCGGATGTCCCCCGCCGCCACCACGACGTCGGCGCCGACCTTCTCGGCCAGCTCGGCGGTGGCCGCGGCGGCGTCGCCGGCGTTGTGGTGCCAGGCCTCCATCGCGGCGCGCTGGTAGCGGGACTGCGACCAGCCGCCCGGCTTCACCCGGCGCAGCTGCCAGCTCTCCCGGCCCTTCACCCGGGCCCGCCGGGGCACCCCGCCGGCGCTGACCGCGACGGCGTCCGCGCCGCTGCGGTCGGCCAGCACCCGGACCCAGGCGACCTGCTCGCCCCGCTGGGCGACCAGCGGCATGGTGTGCGGCACCAGGGACCAGGTCGCCAGATCCCGCAGCGGCGGTGCGGACAGGTACTCGGTGAGCACCACCCGGCCCCGGGTGGCGAAGACGGCCAGACCGTAGTCGCCGGGCATCGGGTCGTGCCGGCGGACGACCTCCTCGACCGCGTCGATGGTCACCCGGTCGGCGCCCTGCTCCAGCAGGTGCCCCTTCAGGGACCGCCAGCGGAGGTCGACCGCGGGACGGGAGTCGTGGGTGTCCCGGGAGGCGTCCAGGTACACCGAGCACCACGGCCCGGGACGGTCGTAGAGCGGGCGCAGGAAGGACAGCTGCATGCTCGACCCCTTTCCAGCTCGGCCGCACGCATACCCGCGCCACCGGGGATGTCACCTGAGCCGGCCGCGGCGTGACCGCTATTCATTCACGACCTTCAACGCCGAGGGCGGATACGATCCGTGAACGCACAAGAACTCCCGGTGGTGAGCATGGATGCCGACCTCCCCCTCCGGCGTGTCGTCCACCTGACCGAACGGATCGTCACCGGCCGGCTGGTCCGGCTACTCGAGGGCTACCCGCGCGAGGTGCGCGTGGGGCAGCCGGTGCTGGTGGGGGTGCTGACCGCCGCCGGCGTGGTACGGCTGCTGGCGCGGCTGGTGCGGGCCCTGCGCGGCAGCGCCGGCCGGGGCGGCCGGGGCGGCCGGCGCAGCTTCAAGGAGCTGAAGAAGGGGCCTGAGTTCCTGGTCACCCCGGTACGCCTGCGGGACGTCGCGGGCGGGCTGCTGGAGGTGGAGCTGCACGGCCACCTGCCGCAGAGCGCGCTGCACCCCGGCGACCATCTGCAACTCACCCTGCGCCCCCAGCACGACGCCGACCTGCCACCGCGGATCGAACGAGTCGTCAACCTGACCACCGGTCAGCTGCTGACCCCGCGTACCGCCACGGTCTGGTCCCACCTGGGCCCGCCGCTGCTGCTCCAGGCGGCGCTCGGCATGCTTCTGGTGCTGGGCGTCGCGGCCTGCGCGACCCTCACCTGAGGTTTCCGCCGCGCGCTCGGTCAGCCCACCGGGGTGAGCGGGCGCTCAACCGGTGCCGGTTCGCCGAGCAGGCCGCGCCGGCGGGCCCACCGCTCGAACAGCACGGTGGCGAAGGGCGGCACCGCGCAGGCCAGGGCGACCGCGGTGCGCCAGAGCGACCAGCGGCGCTGCCGGGCCACCACGAGGACGAGCAGGCCGTACACCACGAAGAGAGCACCGTGGACCGGCCCGAACACCTGCACCCCGAGTTCGTTGCGCGGCGGGCCGTACTTGACCGCCATGCCGGCCAGCAGGCCCGCCCAGGAGAACGCCTCGGCGATCGCCGCCGCCACGAACAGCCTGGTCGTCTTCTCGCGCATCCGTACTCCCCCACGATCGGTGCGGCCATGCTATCCAGCCAACCCGGGCGGACCGGGCGGTCAACGGGCCCGACGCGACGGGGATCACCAGGTCCGCGGGTGGGTAGTAAAGCGTCCTTCAGGTCTTCCCCGCCCCGCCGTGGCGTGCGAGGTTAGGGGGACCAACGGTGACAAGGTGGTGACCATGGGCGAGGACGTCAGCGTACGCACCTTCAGCCGCGAGGACCGGGCCCGCTACCGGGAGAAGGTCCGGCGCTGCCTCGACGTCTTCGCCGAGATGCTGCGCGAGTCCCGCTTCGACGTGGAACGGCCGATGACCGGGCTGGAGATCGAGCTCAACCTGGTCGACGACGACTCGCGGCCGGCGATGCGCAACACGGAGGTCCTGAAGGCGGTCGCCGACCCCAGCTTCCAGACCGAACTGGGCCAGTTCAACGTGGAGATCAACGTGACGCCGCGCCGGCTCACCGGCACCGGCACCGCCCAGTTCGAGGAGCACGTACGGGCCAGCCTCAACGCCGCCGAGGAGAAGGCCCGCGAGGTCGGCACCCACATGGTGATGATCGGCATCCTGCCGACCCTGCGCCCGGAGCACCTGACCGCCGCCGCCCTCTCGGCGAACCCGCGCTACGAGCTGCTCAACGAGCAGATCTTCGCCGCCCGCGGCGAGGACCTGCGGATCTCGATCAGCGGAGTGGAGCGGCTCGTCGTCACCGCGGACACGATCACCCCCGAGGCCGCCTGCACCAGCACCCAGTTCCACCTGCAGGTCAGCCCGGCCCAGTTCGCCGACTACTGGAACGCCGCCCAGGCCATCGCCGGCATCCAGGTCGCGCTCGGCGCGAACTCGCCGCTCTTCTTCGGGCGGGAGCTGTGGCGGGAGACCCGGGTGCCGCTGTTCCAGCAGGCCACCGACACCCGCGCCGAGGAGATCAAGGCCCAGGGGGTACGCCCGCGGGTCTGGTTCGGCGAACGCTGGATCACCACCGTCTTCGACCTGTTCGAGGAGAACGTCCGCTACTTCCCGGCGCTGCTGCCGATCTGCGACCCGGAGGACCCGGGCGAGGCCCTGGCCAGCGGCGGCGTACCCAAGCTCGCCGAGCTGCGCCTGCACAACGGCACCGTCTACCGCTGGAACCGCCCGGTGTACGACGTGTTCAAGGGGCGCCCGCACCTGCGGGTGGAGAACCGAGTGCTGCCCGCCGGGCCGACCGTGCTGGACACCATCGCCAACGGGGCGTTCTACTTCGGTCTGGTCCGCGCGCTGGCCGAGTCCGACCGGCCGCTGTGGTCGCAGATGTCGTTCAGCGCCGCCGAGGAGAACTTCACCGCCTGTGCCCGGTACGGCATCGAGGCCCAGGTGTTCTGGCCCGGCCTGGGCTACCTGCCGGTGACCGAGCTGGTGCTGCGCCGGCTGCTGCCGCTGGCCCACCACGGGCTGGACCGGTGGGGGCTCGACCCGGACGAGCGCGACCGGCTGCTCGGCATCGTCGAGCAGCGCTGCCTGACCGGCCGCAACGGCGCGACCTGGCAGGTGGAGACGCTGCACCGGCTGGAGTCGGCGGACCACCTGGACCGGCCGGAGGCGTTGCGCGAGGTGGTCCGCCACTACGTGGACCTGATGCACAGCAACCGCCCCGTCCACGAGTGGCCGATCCCCTGAGGGCGGCCGGCCACCAGCCCCGACTCTCGTACGGTGAGTCACCACGCTGTGTCACATCCCCCACCGTCCCCGGGACGGGGTCGCAGTGACTTTGCTCTGCAGCCATACCCGCAACAGCCACGCACGGTTCACTGTTGCGCATATGGCTGCAGAGCAAAGGGTGGGTGAAGGAGGGTGGCGCGCTGGCCTTGATTCAGGGCTCTCCGCTGGTCACGCGCTTGGGCGGCAACAGTCCCCGTACTTCGGGCACCCCAGCGCTGTCACGGAGGGTGAGATAAGCACCTCCAGAGGTGAGATTCACAGCGAGTCACGACCCCACCCTCAAATGGCTTCGGGCGGGTGCGCGGGGCCCATCGGTCGTCAGCGGAGCGCCGCGAGGGCCAGCTCCGCCGCCCGGGCGATGAGGCCGTCGTCGCTCTTCGCGTCCCGCTCGGCGCGACCGGAGAGCACGGCCAGCACGATCGGCGCGCGGTCGGGCGGCCACACCACGGCGATGTCGTTACGGGTGCCGTACCCACCCGACCCGGTCTTGTCGCCCACCACCCAGCCGGCCGGAGCACCGGCCCGGATGAGCGTCGCGCCGGTCGTGTTGCGCTTCAACCAGTCCACCAGCACGGCGCGGTCCTCGGCGGACAGCGCGTCGTCCACCGCGTAGGCCCGCAGGTCGCCGGCCAGCGCCCGCGGGGTGCTGGTGTCCCGCACGTCGCCCGGGACGGCCGCGTTGAGCTCGGGTTCCGTCCGCGCCGGCTCGGTCACCCGGTCGCCGAGGCCGCGCAGCACCCGCTGGAACCCCGCCGGACCGCCGAGCCGCGCCAGCAGCAGGTTCGCGGCGGTGTTGTCGCTGTAGCGCACCGCCGCCTCGGCCACCGCGCGCAGGGTCATGCCGGTGCCGACGTGCCGCTCCGTGACCGGCGAGTACGTCAGCAGGTCGGTCTTCGAGTAGCGGACGATCCGGTCGAGCTCGGCCGTGGACGTCGCGCCCAGGACCGCCGCGGCGGCCAGGGCCTTGAACGTCGAGCAGTACGCGAACCGCTCGTCGGCGCGGTACGCCACGGTACGCCCGGATCCGGTGTCGACGGCGTACACCCCGAGCCGGGCGTCGAACTCGGCCTCCAGCCGGTCGAAGCCGGCCACCGGAACGGCGGAGGCGGACGTCGCGGTGGCCGAAGGGGCCGGCGCCGACCCTGCGGCGCCACCGGGCGCCGGGGGCGGCGCCGGGCGTGCATCCGGCGACGGGAGCGAGGGCGAGCACGATGGCCGCCGCGAGGCCGGGACGGGATGCCATCCTTGTCGGTCCTTCCTTCGGGTCGACCGGCCGGGGCCCGGCGATGCCCCGCCGGGCCAGAACAAGATCGAGCAGGGGCTACAGCGCGACGATCGCGGCGGACTCCGCCGGCAGCTCGATGCCGTCGCGCATCACGGTGACCCCCTCCCCGGTGGCCAGCAGCACGTTGCGGACCACTCCGGGCAGGTTGATCCGCTGTGGCTTGCCGGCGAGGTTCGCCACCACCAGGCACTCGCCCCGGCGCAGCACCAGGAACTGGTCGCCGTGCCGCACGTCGACCCGGTTCAGCCGAGGGTCGGACAGCTCGGGCCGGCGCTTGCGCAGGGCGATCAGCCGCCGGTAGAAGTCGTACATCGCGCGGTGCTCGGGCTTGTCCAGCTCGGCCCAGTCCAGCCGGGACCGGAGGAACGTCTGCCGGTCCTGCGGGTCGGGCACCTCGCCCGCCGGCCACCCGTGCCCGGCGAGCTCCTGGTGGCGGCCGGCCGCCACCGCCGCGGCCAGCTCCGGCTCCGGGTGGCTGGTGAAGTACTGCCACGGCGTCCCGGCCGCCCACTCCTCCCCCATGAACAGCATCGGGGTGAACGGCGCGGTCATCAGCAGGGTGGCGCCGACGCGCAGCAGCCCGGCGGAGAGGGTCTGGGAGATCCGGTCACCGGCGGCCCGGTTGCCGACCTGGTCGTGGTTCTGCAGGTACGCCACGAACCGGTGTCCCGCCGTGCGCTGCCGGTCCACCGGCCGGCCGTGCTGCCGCTTGCGGAAGCCGGACCAGGTGCCGGTGTGGAAGAACCCGCCGGTCAGCACGTCGGTCAGGCACTCCAGCGAGCCGAAGTCGCCGTAGTAGCCCTGCCGTTCGCCGGTGAGCAGGGTGTGCAGGGCGTGGTGGGCGTCGTCGTTCCACTGGGCGTGCAGGCCGTACCCGCCGGCCTCCCGCGGGGCGATGATCTTCGGGTCGTTGAGGTCGGACTCGGCGATCAGCGACAGCGGCCGGCCCAGGTGCGTGGAGAGCGCCTCGACCTCGATCGCCACCTCCTCGAGAAGGTGGAGGGCCCGGGAGTCCGGCATGGCGTGCACGGCGTCCAGCCGCAGCCCGTCGACGTGGTAGTCGCGCAGCCACATCAGCATGCTGTCGACGATGTAGCGGCGTACCCCGTCGGAGTGCGGGCCGTCCAGGTTGATGCCGCGGCCCCCGGGGTTGGTCCGCTCGGCCAGGTACGGCGCGAACGCCGGCGCGTAGGCCCCGGAGGGCCCGAAATGGTGGTAGACGACATCGAGGATCACCCCCAACCCCCTGCCGTGCGCGGCGTCGACCAGCCGCTTGAGCCCGTCCGGCCCACCGTACGGCTGGTGCGGGGCGTACCAGCAGACGCCGTCGTAGCCCCAGTTGTGCTCGCCGTTGAAGGCGTTGACCGGCAGCAGCTCGATCAGGTCGACGCCGAGGTCGACCAGATGGTCGAGGCGGTCGATCACGGCGTCGAAGGTGCCCTCCGGGGTGAACGTGCCGACGTGCAGCTCGTAGAGGATGCTGCCGGGCAGCTGCCGACCGGTCCAGCCCTGGTCGGTCCAGCGGAACGCCGCGTGGTCGTAGCGGCGGCTCGGCCCGTGCACGCCCGCCGGCTGCCAGGCCGACCGCGGGTCGGGCAGCGCCCGCTCGTCGTCGTCCAGCAGGAACGCGTAGTCGGTGCCCGGTCCGGCGCCGGGCACCTCGACCCGCCACCAGCCGCCCGGCCCGGGGCGCATGTCGTGGTCGGCGACGCCGGGCAGGCGCAGCCGGACCCGGGCGGCTTCGGGCGCCCACACCGTGAACTCGGTCATGCGGCGGCCTCCACGGGATCGGTGGGAGGGAGGAGGGCGACGGGACGGTGCTCAACAGATCATGAAGGAGCAGCTCAGACCCACTGTAGACCCGACCGGTGAACATGTCCGTAACACGATGAACGGATATCGACGAAAGCGGTCAGGCCGCCCTCTGCAGGACCAGCAGCGAGCGGTCGGGTACGCGGACGCTCCCGCCCGCCTCGACCACCAGGGCCTGCTCCGGATCCGGCTCCGCGGTGCTGATCGCCAGTGCCCACCGCGGCCCGAACTCGGCCCCGGGCAGAGTGAAGTCCAGCGGCGCGTCGTGCGCGTTGAACAGCAGCAGGAACGAATCGTCCCGGTGGCGCTGGCCGTACGGGCCGCGTTCCGGGATGCCGTCGCCGTTGACGAAGAGGGCCACCGATCGGCCGAAGTCGTCGCCCCAGTCCTCGCCGGTCATCTCCCGGCCCTCGGGGGTGTACCAGGCCAGGTCGGGCAGGGCGGAGCCGGTCGCCCGGCCACCCACCGGCAGCCCGGTGAAGAACCGGCGGCGGCGGAACACCCGGTGCCGGTTGCGGAACTCGGTGAGCCGCCGGACGAAGTCGAGCAGCTCCTGGTCGGCCCGCTCCCAGTCGACCCAGGCCAGCTCGCTGTCCTGGCAGTACGCGTTGTTGTTGCCGCGCTGGGTGCGGCCCAGCTCGTCGCCGTGCCCGATCATCGGCACCCCCTGGGAGAGCATCAGGGTGGCCAGGAAGTTGCGCCGCTGCCGGGCGCGCAGGGCGAGCACGGCCGGATCGTCGGTCTCCCCCTCGACGCCGCAGTTCCAGGACCGGTTGTGGCTCTCGCCGTCCCGGTTCTCCTCGCCGTTGGCCTCGTTGTGCTTGTCGTCGTAGGAGACCAGGTCGTGCAGGGTGAACCCGTCGTGGCAGGTGACGAAGTTGATGCTGTGGAACGGCCGGCGGCCGTCGTCCTGGTAGAGATCGGCGGAGCCGGAGATCCGGGAGGCGAACTCGGCCAGGGTGGCCGGCTCGCCGCGCCAGAAGTCCCGCACGGTGTCCCGGTACCTGCCGTTCCACTCGGTCCACTGCGGCGGGAAGTTGCCCACCTGGTAGCCGCCGGGGCCCACGTCCCACGGCTCGGCGATCAGCTTCACCCGGCTGACCACCGGGTCCTGCTGCACCACCTCGAAGAAGGTGGAGAGGCGGTCGACCTCGTAGAACTCGCGGGCGAGGGTGGCGGCGAGGTCGAAGCGGAAGCCGTCGACGTGCATCTCGGTGACCCAGTAGCGCAGCGAGTCCATGATCAGCTGGAGCGAGTGCGGGCTGCGCACGTTGAGGCTGTTGCCGGTGCCGGTGTAGTCGACGAACTCCCGCCGGTCCGCCTCGCCCAACCGGTAGTAGCTGGCACAGTCGACGCCCTTGAAACTGAGCGTCGGGCCGAGGTGGTTGCCCTCGGCGGTGTGGTTGTAGACCACGTCGAGGATCACCTCGATGCCGGCCGCGTGCAGCGCCCTGACCATGCCGCGGAACTCCTGCACCTGCTGGCCGAGCCGGCCCAGCGCGGAGTAGCCGTGGTGCGGGGCGAAGAAGCCGATGGTGTTGTAGCCCCAGTAGTTGCGCAGGCCCAGGTCGACCAACCGGTGGTCGTGCACGAACTCGTGCACCGGCATCAGCTCGACCGCGGTCACCCCGAGCCGCCGGAAGTAGTCGATCATGACGGGTGAGCCGAGCGCCCCGTACGTGCCGCGCAGCTCCTCGGGGATGTCGGGGTGGTGCATGGTCAGCCCGCGCACGTGCGCCTCGTAGATCACCGAGTGGTGGTACGGGGTGCGCGGCGGCCGGTCGTTGCCCCAGTCGAAGTACGGGTTCACCACCACCGACTTCGGCATGAACGGTGCCGAGTCGATCTCCGACATCCGGTCCGGGTCGCCGCCCGGCTCGTGGTCGTAGACGGCCGGGCCCCAGGTGACCTCGCCGTCGATCGCCTTCGCGTACGGGTCGAGCAGCAGCTTGTGCGGGTTGGCACGCAGCCCGTCGGCCGGGTCCCACGGCCCGTGCGTTCGGTAGCCGTACCGCTGCCCCGGCCCGATCCCGGGCAGGTACGCGTGCCAGACGTACGCGTCGACCTCGCGCAGCTCGACCCGGCGCTCGACGCCGGTGTCCCCCTCGTCGAACAGGCAGAGCTCGATCTTCTCCGCCACCTCGGAGAAGATCGCGAAGTTGGTGCCCAGTCCGTCGTAGGTGGCGCCGAGGGGGTAGCTCTCGCCCGGCCAGACCTGCATGTCGCTCCTTACGCCGCGCCAACCCACCCGTTCGGACGGTAGCCGACAACCGCCCAGCTGGGATCGGGACGAACGTCGGGTGTCGTCCGTCACGATCGCCCGTTTTGGGATGCGGGTTCGTGGTGGATGGCCTTTCCTGGATGTCGGACGCGTGCGCCCGCCCGCCTCCTCCCGGCCACTCGGCCACCCTCACCGCACCTTCCTCGCCGTCAGCGTCGCCGGCGCGTCCCAGCACGCATGGACGGAGATTGATGTGACGATCCTGCGGGTCGGCGAGCAGCCCGCCACCGCGACGGACCGGACCCAGCGCCCCACCCTCACCTCCCGCCCCACCATCCCCCAGCAGCCCGGCACGCCGGCCCGACCGCGACGCATCCTGATGCTGTCGTGGGAGTACCCGCCGGTGCTCGTCGGTGGCCTCGGCCGCCACGTGCACGCCCTCTCCGTCGCCCTGGCCGCCGCCGGCCACGAGGTCACTGTCGTCACCCGGCACGCGGACGGCGCTCCGCTGGAGGAGTACGCCGACGGGGTACGGATCGTCCGCGCCGCCGAGGACCCGGTCACCTTCCCCCTCGCCACGGACTCCCTGCTGGCCTGGACGATGGCGTTCAACCACACCCTCACCCGGGCCGCGCTGCGCGCCGCCGAGGCCGGCGGGTACGACGTGATCCACGCCCACGACTGGCTGGTCGCGCACACCGCGATGACCCTGCGCGAGCACCTGGACGTGCCGCTGGTCAGCACCATCCACGCCACCGAGGCCGGCCGGCACCAGGGCTGGCTGCCCGAGGAGATGAACCGGACCATCCACGGCGTGGAGCACTGGCTGGCCACCGAGTCCGGCCGGGTGATCGTCTGCTCGGGATACATGCGCGACGAGGTGACCGCGCTGTTCGGCGTGCCGACCGCGCGGGTCGACGTGGTGCCCAACGGGGTCGAGCCGCACCGCTGGCGGGTGCCGGCGGCGGCAGTGGCGTCCGCCCGGGCCCGCTTCGCCGGCGACGGCCCGCTGGTCACCTTCGCCGGCCGGCTGGTCTACGAGAAGGGGGTGCAGCACCTGCTCGCCGGGCTGCCGGCGCTGCGCGAGCGGCACCCCGGGCTGCGCGCGGTGATCGTCGGCGACGGCCCGTACCGGGGCGCCCTGGAGGCGGAGGTGCACCGGCTCGGCCTGGCCGGCACGGTGGCCATGCCCGGCTTCCTCGGCGGCACCGACCTGCCCGCGGTGATGGCCGCGGCGGACTGCTTCGCCGTGCCGAGCATCTACGAGCCGTTCGGCATGGTGGCCCTGGAAGGCGCCGCCGCCGGCGCTCCCCTCGCCGTGTCGCGGACCGGCGGGCTCGCCGAGATCGTCGAGCCGGGCGTCACCGGGATGACCTTCGCCCCGCAGGACCCGGACGGGCTGACCGAGGCGGTGCACGCGCTGCTGTCGGACCGGGAGCGGGCCCGCGCCCTCGCCCGGCGTGCCCGGGCCATGGTGCACGACCAGTACGCCTGGTCGGCGATCGCGTCCCGCACCGCCGCCGCGTACGCGGCCGCCATCGCCCGGGACGCCGCGTTCACGGCCGAGCGGGCCGAGCGGCGGATGACCCTCGGCCGGGCGCTCCCGCCGCTGTCGGAGGGCAACCTGCTGGCCGCCGCCGGCCTGCGCTGAGCACCCCGACCGGGCGGCCTCGTGCGGGTCGCCCGCCCGGGCGCCCGCCGCGCCGACGAACAGGCCCGCCCGTTACACCGTAATCCCGGAACGGGGGTCCGTCCGTTGCGCGGCGGCGTGCGGGTGACCGAACGGTCGAGGCACGTCATGTTGCGGTCACGATCTTGAGTCCAGGCTGGTGGCAGCGGTGCCCATCGGCCAGACTCGCGTGGACCTGTCAACGACGACGGCCGAGGAGACGTACGTGCGCGTGCTTCTGGTGGAGGACGATCTGCGAGTCGCGTCCGCGCTGGGCGCCGCGCTGCGCCGCCGGGGCCACACGGTCGTCACGGCGGCGACCGCGGCGGAGGCGCTCGCGGCCGGTCAGGTCGACCTCGTGCTGCTCGACCTCAACCTGCCCGACCGCGACGGCCTGCAGTTGTGCCGGCAGATGCGCCGCCGCAACGAGGACGTCGGGATCATCGCGGTGACCGCCCGGTCCGAGGAACGGGACCGGGTGGCCGGGCTGCGCGCGGGCGCCGACGACTACGTCGTGAAGCCGTTCTCCATGGCGGAGCTGCAGGCCCGGATAGAGGCGGTGATGCGCCGGACCGCCCGCGCGCCCCGGGTCGAGGCGACCCTGGAGGTCGGCAACCTGCGGGTCGACCTCAACGCCCGGCGGGTCTGGCTCTCCGGCCGCGAGGTGAG
>NZ_JBEYER010000044.1:0-58483 GCF_040634005.1 Micromonospora sp. NPDC007271 | reverse complement strand
TGCGATCCGGGTGATGAGCGAGTCCGCGCGGAACCGGGACCAGACAAGGTCGAAGGCGCGGAGTTGGGACAGGTGCATGGGGAGGTGGACGCGGGTGTGCAGGTCGAGGGCGCGGCCCCACGGCAGGGAATCGGCCACGTCCAGGTCGAAGCCCTCCCGCAGTACGGTGTCGACCGGGGTCTCCGCCGCCGGGCCGAGCCGGTCGGCGAGGGTGCACAGCTTCTGGCTGGTGGCCCGCAGCAGCGCGGCCAGCCCGTCCAGCCCACCGCACTCGGAGACCAGCGCGTCGAGCTGCGGCCGGTGGATGGTCTCCAGGTCGTAGTACGCGAACGGCGAACCGGCCAGCACCGCCTCCGTCGCCTCGCTCATCAACTCGTCGTTGGCCGCGAGGTGCGCGACGATCTGCTCGGCGCTCAGCTCACCGGGCTCCGGCGGCCCGAACCCGCCCGCGTCCACCTCCGCGAGCACCGCCTCGTACGCCCGCCGCAACTCCCCCGCGTCCACCTCGTCCACCCCCGCATCCAACCCCGCTCACCCGCGTCGATCATGGAGTTCTGGCGCGCGATTCACCCGGATGGGCGGCTTTTGTCCACCACCACTCCATGATCGGCGGGAGGTGGGCGGGCGGTCAGCGGCGGCGGTGGCGGGAGCGGAGGTAGTCGGACACGACGTACTCGCCCAGGTCCTCCAGGTCGGGGGTGAACATCCGGCCTCTGGAGCGGCGGGCCACGGCGTCGACGAAGCGGCGCAGGCCCGGGTCGTCGCCGAGCATGAACAGGTTCAACGTCGCGCCGTACCGGGTCAGCCGGTCCACCTCGCGGACGGTCGCCTCGATCGTCTCCGGCAGCGGCGGCCAGTGGAAGTACGCCTCGCCGTCCTCCGGGTCGAGGTGCGCGGTCGGCTCGCCGTCGGTGACCACCAGCACCACCGGCTCGGCGCCCGGATGCCGGCGCAGGTGCCGGCCGGCCAGCCGCAGCGCGTGCTGGAGGTTGGTGCCCTGCTGCAGGTCCGGCTCCACCGCGGCCAGCTCCTGCTGGGTCAGCGGCATCGCCGTCCGGCCGAACCCGACGATCTGCAACGCGTCCTGCGGAAACCGGGTCGCCATCAAATGCGACAGCGCCAGCGCCGTCTGCTTCATCGGGCCCCAGCGTCCCTGCGAGATCATCGAGTACGACAGGTCGACGCAGAGGGCGACCGCCGCCGACGCCCGCTTCTCGGTCTCCACCACCTCGAAGTCCTCGACGGCGAGCTGCACCGGCACGCTCGGGCCGGCCCGGCGCACCGCGCGGGTCAGCGTGCGCACCACGTCCAGGGGCTGCTCGTCGCCGTACTCCCACGGCCGGGAGGCACCGCTGACCTCGCCGGCCGCGCCCGCCGACCGCAGGTCGTGCTGGCCGCGCGGGCCAGCGGTCAGGTCGGCGAAGACCCGCCGCAGGGCGGTGCCGGCGAGCCGGCGCAGCGCCTTCGGGCTCAGCGTCAGCCCCTCGGCGTCCCGGGTCACCCAGCCCTGCCGGCGCAGCTCCCGCTCCAGCTCCCGCAGCCGGCGTACGTCGTCGGCGGCGTCCCGGCCCAGCGTGCGGGCCACCGCGTCGACGTCCACGTCGTCCAGGGTGGCGCCCGGCTGGTCCTGGTCGAGCTGGTCGAGCAGCTCGTCCAGCTCGGCGATCTCGCCGAGCGCCCCGGCCGCCTCGCCGTAGCCCAGCGGCCGGTCGCCGCGGACCCGCTCGCCGCGCTGCCAGTTCAGGTCCGGGCGCAGGGCCCGCAGGTGGGCATCCAACTGCGACAGCTCCCCGGCCAACCGCTCGCCGAGCGACTGGCGCATCAGCCCGGCCAGCTCCTCGCGCTGCCGCTCCGACAGCGACCGCATCAGCCGCTCTCCGGCCGCGGCCCGCCGGGCCAGCACGTCGATCAACTCGTCGACGTCCTTCGGCCGTTCCGGGAAGAACTGGCCGTGCCGGCGCATGAACTCGGCGAACGCGTCGGCGGTGTCCTCCGACCGGGCATGCCGGGCGAGCAGGTCGTTGAGGTCGCGCATCAGCTCGGCGAGCTGCTCCTGGGCGGCCGGTTCGGCGACGGCCCGCGCCGCGTCCCGCAGCCCGGCGAAACGCTGCTCCAGCACCTCGCCGCGCAGCCCGTCCAGGATCCGCTGGTACGTGGCCCGAGCCTCGTCGCTGGCCCAGTCGTACCCGGACAGCGCCGCCACGGCGCTGGCGGTGGAGCGGGGCAGGTTGTCCAGCACCGTCTCGGCGAAGCGCGCGTCGTCGCCGTCCCGCCCGCGCAACTCCTCCCGCTCAGCGGCCAGGGCCTGGTCGAGCAGCGCCCGCGCCCGGGTCACCGCGCCGTCCAGGTCGCCCCGGCGCAGCGCCTCCCGCCGCAGCCGCCGGGCCCGGGCGGCCAGCTCGTCCAGGCCGCCACGCCCCTGCGGGCCGCGCCGCAGCAGGTCGCGCAGCGCCTCCCGCAGGCTGCCGCCCGCGAGGACCTCCGCGCCGACCGCGTCCACCGCGGCCCGCACGTCGTACGGCGGGGCGAGCGGGTCGGGTCCGCCGCGCCACTGCCCGTACCGGAACCGGTTGCCGGCCACGGTCAGTCCCGGCCGCCGTAGACGGTCCGCCCGGAGTCGGTGACGTCCTTGCCCAGCCGGCGGGTCAGGTGCAGCCCCTCCAGCACGAACTCGATGCCGGCGGCGGCCTCCTCCGGGCTGGGCGCGTCACCCAGGCCGAGCCGGTCGAGCACCTTCGCCAGCCCGGGCACGGTGCCGACCTGGCGCAGCAGCTCGGCGGAGGAGACCAGCTCGCCGGTCTCGATCACCCCACCCTCGGCGACCAGCGCGGTGAACCCGGACAGGTCCAGCCCGGCCAGCCGGGCCCGGAACGTCTCCGCGGTGGCGGTCCGCAGCAGGTGGGCCAGGACCTCGATCTCCCGCCCCTCCTCGCCGCTCTCGAACTCCACCTTCCCGCGCAGCGTCGAGGTCACCGAGACGGCATCGCCGACCCGCGCCACCGCCGCCTCCCGCGAAAGGAAGGGCCCCCGGTTAACGCCTTCCGTTGTAGCGGGGCCCCCTGTTAACACCTCACCCACGGCGGACCCGGCGGCGAGCAGGCCGGCGCGGCGCAACGCGGCGGCCGCGACGGTCTCCGCGGCGGCGATGGCGAACCGGGCGGAGACGCCGGAACGCGGGTCCACCGAGGGCGACTCCCGGACGGCGCGGGCGAATCGCGCGAGGACCTCCAGCACGTGCTCCGGCACGGCCGCGACCAGTTCGGCCTCCTGCCGGATCAGCGCCAGCTCCAGCTCCAGCTCCAGCGGGTAGTGGGTACGGATCTCCGCGCCGAAACGGTCCTTCAGCGGGGTGATGATCCGACCCCGGTTGGTGTAGTCCTCCGGGTTGGCGCTGGCCACCAGGAGCAGGTCCAGTGGCAGCCGCAGCTGGTAGCCGCGAACCTGGATGTCCCGCTCCTCCAGTACGTTGAGCAGCGCCACCTGGATCCGCTCGGCCAGGTCGGGCAGCTCGTTGACGGCGAAGATGCCCCGGTTGGTACGCGGCACCAGCCCGAAGTGGATGGTCTCCGGGTCGCCGAGGGTACGCCCCTGAGCGAGCCGGATCGGATCGACGTCACCGATCAGGTCACCCACGCTGGTGTCCGGGGTGGCCAGCTTCTCGCCGTACCGCATCGAGCGGTGCAGCCAGCCGATCGGCAGGTCGTCGCCGCGCTCCTCGACGAGGGCGCGGGAGGCGGGGGTGAGCGGGTGCAGCGGGTGCTCGTTGAGCACCGAGCCGGGGATGACCGGGGTCCACTCGTCCAGCAGCGCGCCGAGCGAGCGGATCAGCCGGGTCTTGCCCTGGCCCCGCTCGCCGAGCAGCACCATGTCGTGGCCGGCGAGCAGGGCCCGCTCGACCTCGGGCAGCACCGTGTCCGCGTACCCGACGATGCCGGGGAAGCGGTCCTCGCCCGAGCGCATCCGGGCCAGGAGGTTGCCGCGGATCTCCTGCTTGACCGTGCGGTAGCGGTGGCCGGACGCCCGCAGTGCGCCGAGCGTGCCGGGCAGGTCGGCGGGCGGGACCGGGGAAACCTCGTTGGGCGCAGTCACCCGACACACGCTAGCTCGGTCGGGTGACAAATCACCCGTCTTCGCAACCGCCGGGAATCCGACGCCGGTCAACGGCGGGGAACCGGGCCGGGCCAGGGCCGCCGGCAGCGGGCGCAGGCCCCGCGCCGGCGCAGGTGATACGCGAGGGTCGCCGCCCCCAGCGCCGGCCCCCACAGCGGCCAGAACAGCATCGGAAGCGTGGCCGAGCTGAGCCCACCCTCCACGTGCCAGAACTCGGACGTGGCCAGTTCACCGAGGCTGCCGGCGGTCACCGCGACCGCCACCAGGGTGGCCGGGACGACGGCGAGCATCGGCGGCACCCGACGACCGGCCAGGCCCGGCAGCCAGCGGGGGAACACCTTGCCCCAGCGCTGGACCAGCCCGAGGGTGAGCACCGAGCCGAGCAGGGCGAAGGCGCCGAGCCCCACACCGGCCCAGACCAGGCCGGTCCGGTGCAGCTCCTCGAAGAGGTCCCGCGAGATGCCGAGCGGGAAGCCCAGCGCCCAGGCGAAGCGGGTCGCCGCGTAGACGAGGGGAACGGCGGCAGCCGTCCACGCCGCCCAGCGGCCCCACCGGGCGGCGGCCGCCGGGGTGGTCCAGCCGGCCTCGTCGCCGTCCCGGCCGCACGCCTCGCAGGCCCCCGCGGTACGCCGCTGCCAGGCGAGCACGGCGGCCGCGAGCAGGAGCCCTGCGGCCAGGGCGGCGAACTTCGCGGCCAGCGTCCAGTCGAAGATCTGGGCGTAGTCGACCGGCGGCCAGCCGAACGGCAAACCGATGACCATCATGGGCAGGTAACCGAGGATCACCAGCACCCGCACGTCCGGCACGACCACGGCCAGCGCGACCGCCACCGCCCACCCGTAGCCGAGCAGCAGGACCCGAAGCGGCCGGGCCGGGCGGGCGTGGCCGGCCATGGCGAGCGCGGCGACGGCGGCGCCGAGCAGCACCGCGGCGAAGACCGGTGGCCCGTACCGGACGGGCAGCAACCGCAGCAGACTCGCGTCGCCGTACGCGTCGTTCGCGCCGAGCGGGTAACCGGCACCGGTGAGCGTGCCGACCAGGGCGAGTACGCCCCAGAACCCAAGCCAACCGGCGGCCAGCGGGGCGGCCCGGTCCGGTCGGCGCATCGATGTCGTCGTCATGACTCCACCCTCGGCCGGCCAAGCCTCGGTACCCTCCCGTGCCATGGGGAAACCGTTCCCCTGATCGGGGGAACCTCAACCGCTCGGCACCACGAAGCCGGACTCGTACGCGGCGATCACCGCCTGGGTCCGGTCCCGTACGCCCAGCTTGGCCAGCACGTTCCCGACGTGCGTCTTCACCGTCTCCACCCCGACCACCAGCCGCCCGGCGATCTCGGTGTTGGACAGGCCGGTGGCCATCAGCCGCAGCACCTCGGCCTCCCGCTCGGTGAGCCGCGCCGAGCGCAGTCCGTCCCCGCCCTGCCCCCCGTACGCCCCGACGAGCTGCCGGATCGCCGCCGGGAAGAGCAGTGACTCCCCCGCCGCCACCACCCGGATCGCCTCCACCACCTCGCTCGGGCGGGCCCGCTTCAGCAGGAAGCCGCTCGCCCCGGCGCGCAGCGCGTCGTAGACGTACTCGTCGTTGGCGAACGTGGTGATCACCAGGACCCGGGGCGGGTCGGCGGAGGCGGCGAGCAGCCGCCGGGTGGCCTGGATGCCGTCGATGGCGGGCATCCGGACGTCCATCAGCACCACCCGGGGGCGCAGCTTCGCCACCAGCGGCGGCACCTCCGCCCCGTCCGCCGCCTCGCCGACCACCCGCAGATCCGGCTGGGCGTCGATGATCGCTCGCAGGCCCAAGCGGATCAGCTCGTCGTCGTCGACGATCACCACGTCGATGCTCACCCGGTCTCTCCCCTCGGCACCGGCAGGGACGCCCGCACCCGCCACCGCTCACCCTCCGGGCCGGCGGTGAGCCGCCCGCCGAGCAGCAGCACCCGCTCCCGCATGCCGTCCAGCCCGCGCCCGCCGGGCCCCGGCCCGGTCGCGCCGCGCAGGCCGTTGACCAGCTCGATCTCCAACCCTCGGCAGCTCTCGCGCGTCGCGCCGGGACCTGGCACCGCTGCCTGGGCAGGTACGTCCACCCGCACCGTCACCGGGCCGCGGCCGTGCCGGGCCGCGTTGGTCAGCCCCTCCTGCACGATCCGGTAGCCCTCCCGGGACACCGCCGCCGGCAACTCCCCGACCGCCCCGCTGACCCGCAACTCCACCACCAGGCCCGCGGCCCGGGTGTCGGCCACCAACCGGTCCAGCCGGGCCAGCGTCGGCTGCGGGGCGGTGGGGGCGGGCCGGCGGTCGTCCTCGGACTCCCGTAGCAGCCCGAGCACGTGGTCCAGGTCGTCCATCGCGTGCCGGCTGGTCTCCTCGATCGCGCGCAGCGCCCGCCGGGCGAACTCCGGGTCGACGTCGAGCAGTTCGCGGGCGGCACCGGCCTGGAGGGTGGCCACGGTCAGCGCGTGCCCGACCGAGTCGTGCAGCTCGCGGGCCAGCCGGTTCCGCTCGGCCAGCCGGGCGGCCCGGGCCTCCAGCGCGGCGATCCGCTCCCCGTGCGAGGGGCCGAGCAGCACCGGCGCCATCGACGCGGCGAGCGCGCCCAGCCCGGCCACCGCGTAGCCGAGCCCGACCAGCAGCACCGCCCCGGTCAACGTCGCCCCGAGCGGGTCCGCGATCAGCGGCCCGAAGCCGTCCTCCGGGACCGAGCCCGGGTCGATGCCGATCGGTCCGGCCAGGAAGACGAGCGCCATCGGCAGGGCGCTGATCGCCGCGAACAGCACCAGACCGCCGCTGAGCAGGTGCAGGGCGATCCAGAGCGCGGCGCGCAGCCGGGTCTCCCGGTCGATCCGGTGACCCGCCGCCGGCTCGGGCAGCTCGACCGCGAGCAGCGCCCGCGCGGCGGCGATCTCCAGGGCCCGGCTGCCGGTCAGGAACACCGGCACGGCCGCGAGCACCACGGCCACCAGCAGCAGCCCGAAGACCACCGCCCGGGGTACGTCGTCGATGGCCAGCATCTGGGCGAAGGCCCCCGCGAGCAGCGCGTACGGCAGCGCCAGCACCCCGCCGAGCAGCAGGAACACGGCACGTCGCCAGGTGCTCCCGCGCACCAGCGGTCCCAGCACCCTGCGGGTCCTCACCCGGCCATTCTTCCGCCCGGCTCGACCCCACCACCTCCCCCACGTCGGGGAGATCGGCCACAGCTCAGCGGTGTTCCTGCACGTACTTCTCCGGGTCCTTGTCGAGGAAGGGCAGGTTACGACCGTTCTTGTGCTCGCCGTAGAACTTCAGCCAACGCGCCCCCAGCTGCGCGCGCAGCTCGACGTCGGCGTGCCGGCGGAAGTCCGGCAGCGCCTCGTCCTCCTCCTCGGCCAGGTGCTCGCTGTTCTCCCGGCGGGCCGTCCACACCGCCGCCCACCACTCGTCCGAACCGACCGGATGGAGCTTCGACTCGGCGATCGCGTCGCGGATCTTGTTGTGGTCGCCGATGGCGTCCTCGCTCTCCTCCTCGCCGTCGTCGCCGCGCTTCACCAGGTGCGGGTAGAGGATCGCCTCCTCCGCCTCGGCGTGGATGTCCAGGTGCAGGGCGAGCGCCTCCCAGATGGCCAGCATCTCGGTTGGGTCGCGGGCGTCGTCGAGCCGGGCGAAACCCCGCCGGAAGGCGGCGTGGTCGTCGAGGATCAGCGCGGTGATGTCGTCCATGACAGGGTCACCTCCGGGTCCGGGCGCGGATCAGCTTGGGTACGGCGGCCAGCCCGGTGACCGGCCGGAACTGGCGGGCGGCCGTGGCCAGCGCCGCGTACTCGTCTTCGGCCAGGTCGATCTCGGCGGCGGCGGCGTTGCGCTCGATCTGCTCCACCCCGGACGCGCCGGGGATGGCCACCACGTTCGGGGGCCGCAGCAGGTACGCCAGGGCGATCTGACTGGGAGTCGCGTGGTGCGCCTCGGCCACCTCACGCAGGGTGGCGATCAGCGCCGCGCCGCGTTCCAGGTTCTCCGGGAGGAAGTACGGGTTGGCCCGGCGCACCGCCCCGCGCGGCGGGTGCCTGGCGTCGTACCGGCCGGAGAGGAAGCCCTGCGCGAGCGGGCTGTACGCGATCACGATCCGCCCCGCCTGCTCCGCGTACGGGATCAGGTCCTCCTCTGGGCCGCGGTCGATCATGCTGTAGCGGACCTGGTTGCTCAGCACCCGGTGGCCCAGCGCCGCCTCGGCCGCCTGCCAGCGGCGCAGGCTGTAGTTGCTGACCCCGACCTCGCCGACCAGCCCGACGTCCTGCAGGGCGCGCATGCCGCGCATGGTGGTGGCGTCGGCGACCACCGGGTTGGGCTGGTGCACCTGGTAGAGGTCGATGCTGGTGACGCCGAGCCGGGCGGCGGAGGCGACCGCCCGCTGCTGCACCACCGCGGCGACCGGCAGCACCGGGAAGATCTTGCTGGCCACCACGACCTTGGCCCGGTCCTCGCCCAGGGCCGCGCCGAGGATCCGCTCGCTGCGGCCGAAGCCGTACAGCTCGGCGGTGTCGAAGAGGGTGACGCCCAGCTCGATCGCCCGCCGCACGATGTCCGTCGCCCGGCGCTCGTAGTCGGGGCCGTAACCCCACTCCTTCGACCCGAACTGCCACGTGCCGAGGCCGATCTTGGAGATCGGCTTGGGAGTGTCGAGCTGGACGAAACGCATGGCACCGAAGCTACCGGGACAAGCGGGGTTGCACGCCCGTTCCGGCGTCCCGGCACAATGGCCGGGTGGATCTCCTCATCCGCCCCGCCCGGCCGGCCGAGGCGGGCGACCTGACCGAGCTGGCCCTGCGTTCCAAGGGGCACTGGGGCTACGACGCCGAGTTCCTGGCCCGCTGCCGCACCGAGCTGACGCTGACCCCGGCGGACATGGCCACCCGGCAGGTGACGGTGGCCGAGCGGGAGGGTCAGGTCGTCGGCCTGCTGGTGCTCGCCGGCGCCCCGCCCGAGCTGGACCTGGACATGCTCTTCGTGGACCCGCCGGCGATCGGCAGCGGGGTCGGCCGGGTGTTGTTCGAGCACGCCGTGGCGGCGGCCCGCGCCGCCGGCGCCCGTACCCTGTGGATCGACGCGGACCCGGGGGCGGAACCTTTCTACCGCCACGTCGGCGCCGTCCCCGCCGGCACCTCCGTCTCGCCCTCCACCGGCCGCACCCTCCCCCGCCTCCGCCACAACCTCTGACTCCACTTCCGTTGATCAAGAAGTTTGCGTCAGGAACACGGCCTCCGACGACGCAAACTCCTTGATCAACGTGGGCGGGTGGGGCGGCGACGGGCGACGGGGGTGCGGTTAGGGTCGGGGACGTGAGCTACCTCGCCAGCGAAGACCGCTACGACTCGATGACCTACCGGCGCAGCGGGCGGAGCGGGCTGCGCCTGCCCGCCATCTCGCTCGGGCTGTGGCACAACTTCGGGCCGGACCGGCCGTACGATCGGCAGCGGGACATCGTCCGGCGCGCCTTCGACCTCGGAATCACCCACTTCGACCTGGCCAACAACTACGGCCCGCCGCCCGGCGCGGCGGAGGAGAACTTCGGCCGGCTGCTCGCCACCGACCTGAAGCCGTACCGGGACGAGCTGATCATCTCCAGCAAGGCCGGCTACCTCATGTGGCCCGGCCCGTACGGCGAGTGGGGCTCCCGCAAGTATCTGATCTCGTCACTGGACCAGTCGCTGCGCCGGCTGGGCCTCGACTACGTCGACATCTTCTACTCGCACCGGTTCGACCCGGACACCCCGCTCGAGGAGACGATGGGCGCGCTGGACGCCATCGTCCGCTCCGGCAGGGCGCTCTACGTGGGCATCTCCAACTACGACTCCGAGCAGACCGCCCGGGCCGCGGCGATCCTGCGCGACCTCGGTACGCCGCTGCTGATCAACCAGCCGGCGTACTCGATGTTGAACCGCTGGACCGAGGCGGACGGGCTGCTGGACACACTGGAGGAGGTCGGGGCGGGCTGCATCGCGTACAGCCCGCTCGCCCAGGGCCTGCTCACCGACCGTTACCTGGGCGGGATCCCGGCCGACTCGCGGGTACGCACCAGCGTCTTCCTCAACGAGAGCGACCTCAGCGAGGAGCGGATGGCGACCATCCGGGGCCTCGGCGCGATCGCCGAGCGGCGCGGGCAGTCGCTGGCCCAGCTCGCGCTGGCCTGGGCGCTGCGCGACCCGCGGATGACCAGCCTGATCATCGGCGCGAGCAGCGTGGCGCAACTGGAGGGGAACGTGGCCGCGCTGGACAGCCTCGACTTCACCACCGAGGAACTGGCCGAGATCGACCGCCTCCTGCGCTGATCCGCAGGAGCCGGCCGGGCCGCTCAGTCGCCGTAGTGGTAGCGGCAGGCCACCATCTCCAGGTCGTCCTTGCTGGCACCTCCTCGACGCTATCTGTACTGAAAACTGCACATCCCACCCCTGTAACGGCTGGCGCGGGCGGGATCACCCAGCCGGCCCGGCTGCCCGGACCGAACGGGCCGCCGTGGCGGCGCGGGGCGGCGGCGAACCGGGGTCGGGCCTACAGTGTCGGCACCCGAGTGATCAAGGAGCGTGCCGTGTCCGAGCCGCCACCGGTGCCAGATTCCCCGAGAGCCGCCCCGGCGGCCGAACCGAGCGCGGGTGACGTCCCCGCCGACGTCACGCCGTACCTGCTCGTCATGCCCACGATGGACGGAGCGCCGCCCGGGATGGTCTGGCCGGGCCGGGAGGGCCAGCCCGCCTGGGCGATCCCGGTGACCGTGCCGCCGGGCACCCGCGGCTACGCGCTGTTCCTACCCCTGGTGTCGCCGGGCGAGGCCCCGCCGGTCGCCGGGCAGCCGGCGGCGGCGCCCGGGTCCGTGGTGCCCACGCCGGGCGTGCCCGCCCAGGCGGCCCCGCCGATTGTCGAGGCCGTGGGGAGTGCTCCGGCCCGGGCCGGCAGCGGGACCACCCCGATCTCGAACCCCACCAGCACTGCGCCGGCCTCGAACCCGACCGCCTCGGTCGAAGCCGCCCCGGCCGCACCCGCTGGCCCCGCGTCGATCGACGCGGGCGACGCGGACACTCCGCCCACCGACCGCGACCCGGCCGCAACGGCGACCGACGCAACGGCGACCGACGCGACGGCGGCCGGGGAGACGGTGACCGGCCGGCGCGCGACCGACGAAACGGGGGCCGACGAGAAGGCCGCCGACGAATCGGCGACCGACGGCACCCCGGCAACTCGCCCGACGCCGCCGCCGGCCGGCAGCAGCCCGTCCACCGCGCAGCAGGCGCCCGCCGCGCCGATGGTGGCCCCGCCCTCCGGCTATCCGCCCCCGCCCCCGGGCTATCCGCCGCCGTACGCCGTGACGCAGCCCGTGCTGCACCCCGGAGGCGGCTGGGCACCCCGCCCACCGGTGCCCCGCACGTCGTTCCTCGGCGCGCGCTGGCCCGGACCGAAGCCGGCCACCGGGCGGGCCGTCCCGCTCGCGGTGCTGGCCGGTGCACTCGGCAGCGCGTTCTTCGTACCGCTGAGCCGGGTCGGCATCGGCTGGTTCCTCGGCTGGCTCACCCTGACGCTCGGCGTGCTGCTGGCGGTCCGCCGGAGCACCGCCGACCTGCCCCGCACCGAACGCCTGATCCGCGGCGGCTGGGCGGCGGCCGCGCTGGCCCTGCTCGCCGTCCTCGCCTTCCGCAACGCCTGGTGGCTGGTGACGTTCTGCGTCCTCGGCGCGCTGGGCTGCGCGACCCTCGCCATCGTCGGCGGCAAGCTGGTTCGTTCGATCCTCTTCGGCCTGCTCGCGGCACCCTTCGCGGCCCTCCGCGGCCTGCCCTGGGTACGTCGGCACATCACCGCCTCCCCCAACGTCGGGATGGTCCGCAAGGTCGCCGGCTCGGTGGTCGCCACCGTGCTGGTGCTGGTGGTCTTCGGCAGCCTGCTCGCCTCGGCCGACGCGGCGTTCTCCGAACTCATCGGCGCGACCGTCCCGGAGACGGACGTCGGGGCGATGTTCCGCGGGATCTTCCTTGCCGCGGTCGGCGGGCTGATCGCCGTCGCGGCGGTCTACACCCTGGCCGCCCCGCCCGACCTGTCGACCGTCGACAAGCCGAGCACCCGCCGCCTCGGCCTGCTGGAGTGGGCCCCCGCCATCGGGGCGCTCACGCTGCTCTTCGCCGGCTTCGTCGTGGTGCAGTTCACCGTGCTCTTCGGCGGCCAGCGGCACGTCCAGAAGGTGGCCGGGCTGAGCTACTCCGAGTACGCCCGCAGCGGCTTCTGGCAGTTGCTCTTCGTCACCCTGCTGACCCTGGCCGTGCTGGCCGGGGTGAGCCGCTGGGCCAGCCGGGAACAGCCGATCGAACGTAGCGCGCTGCGGGTCCTGCTCGGCCTGCTCAGCGCGCTCAGCGTGGTGATCGTGGTGTCGGCGCTGTCTCGGATGTGGACGTACCAGAAGGTCTACAGCTTCACCGGCGAGCGGATCTTCGTGATGGCGTTCGAGTTGCTGCTCGGCGCGGTCTTCCTGATGATCCTGGCGGCCGGCGTGCGCTGGCGGGGCCGCTGGATCCCCGGCACGACCGTCGCCCTGGCCGTGGCGATGCTGCTCGGCCTGGCGGTGCTCAACCCCGAGGACTACGCCGCGAAGCGCAACATCCTCCGGTACGAGCAGACCGGCAAGATCGACGCCTGGTATCTGCGGGCGCTCTCCGCGGACGCCACTCCCGCCCTGGCGAAGCTGCCCGACCCGGTACGCCGCTGCACGCTGAGCTGGATCGCCGACGACCTGGACGAGTCCGACCCCTGGTACGCCTGGAACCTGGGCCGCTACCAGGCCCGGCAGGAGCTCGACCGGCTCGGCAAGGGCGCGATCGGCGGGCCGAAGGACTGCCGCAAGGCCGACCAGTTCGACCTGCCCAAGAGCCGCAGGTGACGCCGGGGGCCGGGTCGCTCCACGCGGCCCGGCCCCCGGGATGGATCGTCAGCCCTTGACCGCTCCGCCCACGATGCCGCGGACGAAGTACCGCTGCAGGCCGAAGAAGACCGCCAACGGCAGGGCCATCGACACGAACGCCGCCGCGCCGAGGAGGTACCAGCCGCCGCCGAGGGAGTTGACCAGGTTGGCGATCGCCGCCGGCATCGGCAGGTTGTCCGAGTTCGCGAGCCCGATGTAGATCAGCGCGACGAGCAGGTCGTTCCAGACGAACAGGAACTGGAAGATCGCCAGCGCGGCGAAGGCCGGCACGCTCATCGGCACCGCGAGCCGGAAGAAGGCCGTCACGTGGGAGGCCCCGTCCAGGTACGCCGACTCGAACACCGCGCGCGGCAGGGAGCCCATGAAGTTGCGCAGCAGGTAGACCGCGAACGGCAGGCCGTACCCGGTGTGCGCCAGCCAGACGGCCAGGAACTGGCCGGTCAGCCCCCACTCGGCGAACAGCTTCAGCACGGGGATGAGGGTCGTCTGGAGCGGGACGACCAGGAGCCCGACGACCACCACGAAGAGCACGTCACGGCCGGGGAACTGCATCCAACTGAAGGCGTACGCGGCGAACGCCGCGACGAACAGCGGGATGATGGTGGCCGGGACCGCGATGAACAGGCTGTTGACGAAGGCCTCGCCGATGCCGCTCTGCTGGAAGACGTCCCGGTAGTTGTCCATCGTGAAGTGGTACGGCGGGGCGAACGCCGTCCACCAGCCGGAGGTGGAGAGCTCCGACTGCGGGCGGAAGGAGCTGACCAGCAGCCCGACCGTCGGCACCGCCCAGACGACCATCAGGGCGACGACCACCAGGTGCAGCACGAGACGGCGGCGGGGACGGGCGGGCTTGCGGGTGGCTGCGGCCCGGGTGCCCGGGGCCTTGGGCGTTGCGATCGCGGTCATCGGATCGCCTCCTGGGCACGGAACTTGCGGATGTTGAAGGCCATGATCGGGACGATCGCCAGCAGGAGGACGACCGCCACGGCGCTGGCCCGACCGAAGTCCCCGACGGTGAACATCTGCTTGATCATGAGATTGGCGATGACCTCGGTGTCGTAGTTGCCGTTGGTCAACGTGTAGACGATGTCGAACGTCTTCAGCGACGTGATGATCATCGTGGTGGAGACGACCGCCAGGGTCGGGCCCAGCAGTGGCAGCGTCACCCGCCGGAAGACCTGCCACTCGTTGGCGCCGTCGACCCGCGCCGCCTCCAGCAGCTCGGGGTCGACCCCCTTCAACGCGGCCGAGATGATCACCATGGCGAACCCGGTCCACATCCACACCATCACCGCGATGAGCGCGAACGTGCTGAGCCGGAACCCGGGCGACTGGAGCCAGCCGACCGGCCCCAGCCCGACCGCGCCGATCAGGGCGTTGGCCGTACCGGTCTGCGCCGCCCCCGGTGGTTTGTAGTCGTACATGAACTTCCAGATCACCCCGGCGGCGACCATGCTGATCGCCAGCGGCAGGAAGATGATGCTCTTGGCCAGGGCCTCGTACCGGACCCGGTCGACCAGCACGGCGACCAGCAGACCCAGCCCGACCGTGAAGCCGGTGAAGAAGACCAGCCACAGGATGTTGTTGACCAGGGCGCCCAGGGCGTCGCCGTTGGTGAAGAACCAGCGGTAGTTGTCCAGGCCGACGAACTTCTGATCCAGCTCGTTCCTGCCGTACAGGCTTCGGGCGATCGTGCGGACCGTCGGGTAGACCAGGAAGAAGCCGAGGAACCCGAGCGCCGGCAGCAGCCACAGCCACGGCCGGATCCGCCGCTGCCACCGCTCGCCCGCCGGGCTGAGCAGTCGCTCGGTGAGCCAGATGTACGCGACCAGCACGGCCGGCACCCCCAGCACCACCTCGACCGCCGTGAGCAGGCGTGACTCCTCCACATGCACCTCCAGGTCGGACGGCTGGTTCGGAAAGGGAGGTGGGGGCGGCCGGGGCCACCCCCACCCGCGCCGGGTCAGGACGTGTACGCGTCCTTCTGCGCGTTGTCCAGGTCGGAGAGCACCTGGTCGATGGTCTTGCTGCCGTTGGTGAGCGCCACCATCGCCTTCCAGAACGCGTCGTTCATCGCGGTCGGCATGCTGTCCGACGCGTCGAAGACGAAGGTCTTGGCGTCGGCGAGGATCTGGGCGGACCGCTTGCTGACGTCGTCCGGGTAGCTCGCGGCGTTCTTGTTCGCCGAGAGGGCGCCACCGGCCTTCACCCAGATGTCCTGTGCCGGCGCGGTCACCAGGTACTTCATCAGCGACTTGGCCGCCGGGGTGTCGTGGAACATGCCGAAGAGGTCACCCGCGCCCTCGACCGCGCCGCTGAACTGCGGGTCGATGTCCGGGAACGGCATGAAGTTGTAGTCCGTGCCCGCGGTGTGCGACTTGAACTGGCTGAACCCGGTGATGAAGCTCGCCTGGTGCAGGAACTCGCAGCCGGGCGGGTTGGCGAACAGCGGGTCGCCGGCGTTGCCGAAGTTCGTGGCGACCGCCGTCTTGCCGCCGCCGTAGCTGTTGGCGACCACCTGGTCGGCGTACATCTGGAAGGCCTTCTTGATGGCCGGGTCGGACCACTTGACCTTGCCCTCGTACCACTTGATGTAGACCTCCGGGCCCGCGGTGCGCAGCACCAGGTCCTCGATCCAGTCGGTCGCCGGCCAACCGGACGCCGCCCCGGACTCCAGGCCCAGGCACCAGACGGACTTCGCCCGGCCCTGGTTCGCCTTCGCCTGGTTCATCAGGTCGTCCCACGTCTTCGGCGGGTTCGTGCCGTAGTCGTGGACCTTGGGGTTGTACCAGATCAGCCCCTTGATCGCGGCCTTGATGAAGACGCCGTGGATCTTGCCGTCGGTCTTGCCCAGTTCCACCAGGGCCGGCGCCGTGTCGCGCTGGTACGTCTGGACGTCCAGCACGTCGTCCAGCGGCAGCAGCTTGCCCGCCTTGGCGTACTCGGCCATCTGCCCGGGGCCGGGCAGCCCGGCGAGATCCGGCAGTACGCCGGACGCCACGCCGGTGGTCAGCACCGTGTTGATGTCCCGGGTGCCGGTGTACTTCACCTTGGCGCCCGTCTCCTTCTCCCAGGGCTCGACCATCTTCAGAAACGCGGCCTGCTCGTCCCCGCCCCAGGTGCCGATCACGTTGACCGTCTTGCCCTTGAGGTCGTTCTCGTCGGACGACGAGCCGCCGTCGGAGCAGGCGGTGGTCGCGAGCGCGAGCACGGCCAGCGGGACCATCCTCCGCAGCCACAGGTTCATGAACACTCCTTCTCAGTCACTCGGCACCTCGACTCCACCCAGCCCGCCGGGCATCCGACCCGCCTGCTGTCCGTGTCATCGCTGCAGCGGTCGCACCCGGTCGCCGGTCACCGTCCGCTGACCCCAACCGGTCAGCGTGTCGGCTTCTCCACAGGCGGCAGCCGGCGCGGGTGACTCGACGCCGCTTGCGGCGTCGAGCATCCGGAGCCGTGCTCGAGATTCGGTCGAGAGCCGCACGGGCCTGCCGGCACCCGTCGCCGAGCGAACGGACATGGCTTTCCAAATGCGCCGGAAAGCGGGCGTTTCCGCCCGCCTGAACAAGCCGGACAGCCGCCGCGACCCGGGAAACGACTCCGGCATCTATTCATAGCGATCGATACATGGTAGAACTTTCACGGGCCGGCCTCCGTTTCGCGAAACACCTGTCCCTACTGCGAAATCAGGAGATGCCATGTCAACGATCCGTCCTGCGGTGCGCCGCCGCATGCTCACCCTGCTCCTCGCGGGCGTCGCGGCGATCGGCACCGTGCTCGGCTTCAGCACCCCGGCCTTCGCGATCAGCCACTCCAGCGCCACGTCCCAGCTGAGCGCGGCCGGGATCACCTGGAGCTCCAGCGGCAACTGCAGCGACCGCTACAACTCGACCTGCACCTCGTTCGAGGGCATCCGCCAGGCCACGATCGACGGCATCATCACCTTCAAGCGGGCCAGCGGCTGCGCCATCAACATCACCGGCGGCACCGAGACCGGGCACGCCAGCGGCACCTACAGCCACTGGAACGGCTACAAGGTCGACATCACCAAGACGACCTGCGTCTACAACTACATCAGCCGGTCCTACACATACGTGGGCTACGTATCCGGCTGGGGTTACCAGTGGCGGGCTCCGTCGGGCAACCTCTACACCGACGAGGGCAACCACTGGGACATCCTGTACTACACCTGCGGCTGCTGACGCCGGACCAACCGGCCGCACGCCGGCACCATCGCCTGCGGACGCGCCACGGAGCTGATGGCGCGGATCCGGGCCGGCGAGCGGAACGCGACCAGCGCCCTGGTGGGGGTCTCATCCCTCACCAGGGCGTTCGCACGAGCCCACCGGGTGCTGCCGCCGGCGGCGGGTGGTCAGTGCGCAGGCATGAGGCCGAGGGCGGCCAGCAGCACCGGGACCCGGCCAGCAGGATCACGCCCACAGGTGCCGGAGAAAGAATCCTCGGGCGTTGGGCGACCGACAACAGTGCCACCGCCGCCCCGATCACCGGCCGGGTTGCGGCCGCGTCACGAGGTTCCGAGGAAGACGTCGCAGAGGATGTCGAGGACGGCCCGGCGGCTCCGTCTCAGGGGCGGATGCGGCCACCGTGGACGTACCACACCAAGGAGACCCAGCATGACGATCCAGCGGCTGGACAACGTCCTCATCGTTGTCGAAGACCTTGACGCTGCTATTTCCTTCTTCGTCGAACTCGGCATGGAGCTGGAGGGCAGGGCGCCGATCGAGGGACGTTGGGTGGAGCGGGTCATCGGGATCGACGACGTCCGGCAGGACATCGCAATGCTGCGGACGCCGGACGGCCACGGCCGGATCGAGCTGGCGATGTTCCACAGGCCGAAGGCGATCAGTGCCGAGCCGACGGATGCGCCGGCGAACACGCTGGGCATTCGTCGCATCATGTTCGCCGTCGACGACATCGAGGACGTCGTTGCCCGCCTGCGCACGCACGGCGCCGAACTCGTCGGCGAGCTGGCGCAGTACGAGGACATCTACCGGCTCTGCTACGTGCGCGGCCCCGAGGGCATCATCGTCGGACTGGCTGAACAGCTGAGCTGACGGCCGCCGAGGGGACCGTGCATCCAGGGAACCTCTCGGACGCCAAGCACGCGGCCCGTGACCGGGATCACGGCACCGCCGCCGCGCTGGACGCGCTGGTCGAGGAGGCGCGGGGGGCGAGATCCGTACGTGATCTGGCACGTCCGGCCGTAGCGGGGTTGCGAACAGCGGAAACGAGGAAAGCCCTGGTGGGGATTGTGTCCCTCACCAGGGCTTTTCGCTTGGGTGGAGCCGAGGGGACTCGAACCCCTGACCCCCACACTGCCAGTGTGGTGCGCTACCAGCTGCGCCACGGCCCCTTGCGGTCGTCCCCGGTCGCCCGGGCACGCAGAGAACTATACACACGCCGGCCCGCATGGTCATCTCGCGGGGTGCCCCTCCGGGGATCAGTTCAACGTCACGTCCGGCGGGAAGTGCGCCACCGCCGCCATCATGCCGCCCTGCCGGCGCAGCACCATCGGCCAGAGGTCGTCCGGCCGGTCGACGAACGCGTCCCCGGGGAGGGCGTCCAGGACGAACCACGACCCCTCCTCGATCTCCTGCTCCAACTGCCCGGCGCCCCAGCCGGAGTAGCCGGCGAAGACCCGGATCCCGCCGATCGCTTCCCGCAGCCGCTCGGGGTCGGCGGAGAGGTCGATCGTGCCGACCGCGCCGGAGACCCGGTGGAAGCCCTTCACCGGCTTCACCGGATGGCGCATCCGGGCCAGGCAGATGGCCGCGTCGGGTTGCACGGGGCCGCCCTCGAACAGCACCGCGGGGTGTCGGGCCAGCTCACTCCAGTCGCCCAGGACGTCGGCGACCGGTACCTCCGTGGCCCGGTTCAGCACCACGCCGAGCGCGCCGCCGGGCTCGTGGGCGACCAGCAGCACCACCGTACGGTCGAAGTTCGGGTCCTTCAGCGCCGGAGTCGCCACCAGCAGCCGCCCGGTCATCGACTCCATGGCTCGGCCACCGATCGCCTGTCCCTCACCCTGCATGTCCGACACCCGTCAGCCGTACGCCGCTGTTGTCGATCCGACGCCGTCGACCAGCCGCGCTGTCAACGCCATCCACGCACGATAGCCTGCGGCCCGCCCGCTGGTTAAGGTCTCCTCTGCAGGTGATCGCGACGGGATCGAGGGAGGGCCAGGATGGGTCCCACGGCCGAGCTGGCGGTGATCGGCGGGTCTGGCCTGTACGCCCTGCTCGACGGCGCCACCGAACACGTGCTGGACACGCCGTACGGGCCGCCGTCGGACGCGGTCACCATCGCCGAGCTGGGCGGTCGGCGGGTGGCGTTCCTGCCCCGGCACGGGCGCGACCACCGTTATCCGCCACACCTGATCCCGTACCGGGCGAACCTGTGGGCGCTGCGCTCCCTCGGCGTACGCCAGGTGCTCGCCCCGTGCGCGGTCGGCGGGCTGCGGCCCGAGCTGGGCCCGGGCACGTTCGTGGTGCCGGACCAGCTCATCGACCGCACCAGCGGGCGCGCCCAGACCTACTACGACCGGGGTGCGGTGCACGTCCCCTTCGCCGACCCGTACTGCCCGGTGGGGCGGCGGACGCTGCTCGACGCGGCGGCCGGGCGCGCCGTGCCGGCGGTGGACGGCGGGACGGTGGTGGTGGTCGAGGGGCCGCGCTTCTCCACCCGGGCCGAGTCGCGCTGGTTCGCCTCGATCGGCGGCACGGTGGTCAACATGACCGGTCACCCGGAGGCGGTACTGGCCCGCGAGTTGGCCCTCTGCTACACCTCGATCGCGCTGGTCACCGACCTGGACGCGGGCGTCGAGGCCGGCGAGTCGGTCACCCAGGAGGAGGTCTTCCGGGTCTTCGCGGAGAACACGGACCGGCTACGCGGGGTGCTGCTGGACGCGGTCGCCGCGCTGCCGGCCGAACGGGCGTGCCCGTGCCGGCACG
Source organism: Micromonospora sp. NPDC007271 (assembly GCF_040634005.1). NCBI lineage: Bacteria > Bacillati > Actinomycetota > Actinomycetes > Micromonosporales > Micromonosporaceae > Micromonospora > Micromonospora sp. NPDC007271. Next base: position 38,471 of record NZ_JBEYER010000044.1, on the reverse strand, counting down.
CGCTCGACGGGATCAAGCTGCCCTTCCCGCTGCCCTGAGCCGCCCCGGCCCGCCCTGACCTGCCCTGAGCCGCCCTGCCGCCCGGAAAGACCGGTAAGCAGGGGAACCCCCGAAAAGTCGCCTGCCGCCCGATACATTCGGCTGGTCGGGAGACTGATCACCAATTCGTCTCCGGCACCGTGAACGACGGAGGCACCTCGGCGATGGCAACGGTCCGTGACGCGACGTACGACCTGCTCCGCGACCTGGGCCTGACCACCGTCTTCGGCAACCCCGGCTCCACCGAGGAGCCCTTCCTGCGGGACTTCCCGGCCGACTTCCGCTACGTACACGCGCTGCACGAGGCGTCGGCGATGAGCATGGCCGACGGGTACGCCCAGGCCACCGGCCGGCCCGCGCACGTCAACCTGCACACCGCCCCGGGCACCGGCAACGGCATGGGCAACCTGGTCACCGCCTGGCACAACAAGACCCCGCTGATCGTCACCGCCGGCCAGCAGACCCGGCAGATGCTGCTGATCGAGCCCCGGCTGGTCAGCCGCCGGGCGGCGGAGCTGACCCAGCCGTACGTCAAGTGGGCCCACGAGCCGGCCCGCGCGCAGGACATCCCCGCGGCCTTCATGCGGGCGTACGCCACGGCGGTGCAGCCCCCGTCCGGGCCGGTCTTCCTCTCCCTGCCGATGGACGACTGGGATCAGCCCGCCGACCCGCCCCCGCAGGTACGCACGGTGGCCACCCGGTTCGCCCCCGACCCCGACCGGCTGCGCGGCTTCGCCGCCGCGCTGGCCGCCAGCCGCGCCCCGGTGCTGGTGCTCGGCGCGGCGGTGGATCGGGCCGACGCCTGGCCGGCGGCCGTGGCGCTGGCCGAGCGGCTGGCCGCTCCGGTCTGGGCGGCGCCGGCACCGGAACGCTCCGTGTTCCCCGAGGACCACCCGCACTTCCGGGGCGTGCTGCCGTACGCGATCGGCCCGCTCGCCGAGGCGCTGCACGGGCACGACACGGTGCTGGTGGTCGGTGCCCCGGTGTTCCGCTACTACCCGCACGTGCCGGGCGACTACCTGCCGGCCGAGGCGCGGCTGCTGCACGTCACCGACGACCCGGACGAGGCGGCCCGCGCCCCGGTCGGCGAGAGCCTGCTCGGCGACCCGGGACTGGCGCTGGCCGAGCTGCTGGAGCTGCTGCCGCCGGCGGACCGGCCGGCGCCGTCCGCCCGCCCCGCACCGGAGCCGCCCGCGTCGGCCACCCCGCCGAGCGCCGACGCGCTCTTCGCCGCACTGGCCAGCCACTGGCCGGCCGACGGGGTGCTGGTGCAGGAGTCACCGTCCAACCTGGCCGCGCTGCGCCGCCGGCTGCGGATGAACCGGCCCCGGTCGTACTTCACCATGGCCAGCGGGGGTCTCGGCTTCGGCCTGCCGGCCGCGGTCGGGATCGCCCTGGCCGAACGGGACACCGGGCGCGGCCGGCCGGTGGTGGCGGTGGTCGGCGACGGCTCGTTGCACTACTCGGTGCAGGCGCTGTGGACCGCGGCGCAGCTGCGCCTGCCGCTCGCCGTCGTGGTCCCGGTCAACCAGCAGTACGCGATCCTCAAGGCGTTCGCCGAGCTGAAGCACACGCCCGGGGTGCCCGCCCTGGACCTGCCCGGGCTGGACGTGGCCGCGGTCGCGCGCGGCTACGGCTGCGGGGCGGAGGTGGTGGAGTCGCTGGACGGCCTCGGCCCGGCGCTCGCCGTCGCACTGGCCGCGGACCGGCCGACCGTGCTGCCGGTGCCGATCAGCACGGACGTGCCGAGGATCCTTTAGCGCGCCTGGCCCAGCGGCAGCGGAACGCCCCTGCCCACGTCCAGCACCACCCGGTCGCCGAGCGGGGCCTTCAGCGTGACGCTGGTCGGTTTCAGCACCAGTTGCAGCGTGCAGGGGCCGGTGGACCGGGTCACCCAGGCCCCGAGCACCACCACGTCGTCCCGTTCCAGCACCAGCGGGGTCAGGCCGCTGTCGCACGCGCCCGTACCGGCCCGGAAGTCGAGCCGGGCGCCGTCCACGGCGTCGAGGCTCATCACGGTGACCACCCCGTCGGGCGCCGGTCGGGTGGGCGCCACGCCCTCCGGTACGGCGCCCACCGCTGGCGCCGCGACCGCGAGCCGGGCCACCGGTACCCGCAGCTCCGCCACGGTGAACAGCCACGCGGGTACCTCGGCGGTCCCCCGGCTGGTCCGCACCGACGCGCTGCCCAGCTTCACCGCGGTGACGGTCAACGGTGTGCAGGGCCTGGCCGCCTGGGTGCTGACCGAGCCGTCCGGGCCCGGCTCGACCGTGGGCCCGCCGCCCGGCTTCGGGGGCGGCCCGGCGGGCGGAGTGGCCGGGCGCCCGTCACAGGGCGGCGCGTCCCCCTGGTCGAGCTGGGCGTACGCCTCGGCAGCGCTGACCAGCGGCACCCGCAGCGTGCCGTCGGGGAAGCGCACGGTCCCGTCGGCCGGGGTGGTGGTCGGCAGCTCGATCTGCTCCCGGTACCAGCCGAAGCTGAAGGCGACCTTGGTCTCCTCGGTGAAGCCCGGATCGCCGGTCAGCACCGTGGCGTCCTGGAGCGGCACGTAGCCGCTGCGCCACGTCTCGCCGGGGCGCCAGGCGTCGGCCACCTCGGCGGCCCGCTGGTGGAACCCCTCCCAGCGAGGGTCGTCGGAGGGCAGCGGGGTGGCCGCCGGACCGACCCGATTCGGCTCCGAACCGGGCTGGGCGCAGCCGGCGACGACCAGCAGGGGCAGGCAGAGCACAGCGAGTGAGCGACGCATACCGCTCTGACGCCGGACCGGCCGCACCGGTTCCCGTGGTCAGTCCTCCCCGCCCAGGTCGGCCTGGTACGCCTCCCAGAGCAGGTCGGCGCCGCGCTGCCGGTGCTGGTCGAGAGCCCGCAGCAACCGGCTGACCCGGTCCCGCAGCTCCTCGATCGGCACGCCGGGCAGCACGGCCGCCTGCTGCACGGCGGCGATCGTCGCGACGATAGCGGCGTGCTCGCCGGTCAGCAGCCGCACGCCGCGGTCCAGCCGGGGTGCCTCGTGGAGCAGTGCGGCGTAGAGACCGGTGGGGCCCTCGGTGACCCGGACATGCTCGGCGAAGCCCTGCCCGACCGGGCCGAGGTGCCGGATCAGCCGCTCCCGCCAGCGCGGCTCCCCGCACGGTGCGGCGTGCGCCCGGGCGAGGGCGTGCACGTCGCCGAGGAAACTGGACCGGGACTGGCGGGCGGCGGGCGGGCGGGCCGCCGCTGCGACGGCGGGCGGCTGCTGGATCGGACCGGTGACCATGGGCACCTCCCGCGCTGCTGGGCTACCGCGTACGGAGATGGTGAACCCGTAGGCAGTGCCTGTCCAGGCCCCACGGCAGCCTCATTCGCCCCATCCGTCCCAGCTGGCGCAGCAGCCTCTACCGGCCCAGCGGATTGTCCGCCATGGCGCGCAGCTGGCCGGCGAGCACGTGCGCGTCGGCGTCCCGGCCACTGTCCGGCCGACCCGTGGTCATCGCGTCGGCGAGCGCCCGCAGCTCGTACGGCGGCAGGGTGGCCAGCCCCAGGCCCCGTAGCGGGATGGTGACCCGGCGGCCGGTGTCCCGGTCGCGGGCGACCACCGTCGGCACCGGCAGGACCACGTTCTCGCCGGCCCGGTAGGCGGCGGTCCCGCCGTGGACCTCGGCGGTGGCCAGGTCGACGGTGCGGGTACCGAGCGCGCCGCGCACGGACGCTCGGGTGCCGTCCAGCCAGGCGGCGGTGCGCAGCACCCGCAGCAGCACGTAGAGCCCGAGCAGGACGACCGGGAGGCCGCACAGCCCGAGGAGCCGGAACGGCTCCGGCGCGGCATTGTCATGCAGATCCGGCGGGAGCATCCGGGGCGGCAGGTCCCGCGCCTCGTCGTACGACGGGAAGGGTTCGCCGTAGCCGGTCAGCCGGGCCAGCAGGCCGTCGGCGAAGACCGGCAGCAGTAGGAAGACCGCCCCGAGGGCGGTGAACACGACGGCCACCACCGTGGTGAAGGCCCGCTGCCCCGGCCCGGCACCCACGGACAGCCGGATCCTCTCGTTCGTCACGGGCGGCAGCCTAGATCGTGGGAGCAACGGACCGGAAGACGACTGTGCGCCCCGGTCCGGGTGGACCGGGGCGCACACGTCAGGTGGTGGAGGTGCCGGGAATCGAACCCGGGTCCTTCGCCGCCTTGTCAGGGCTTCTCCGAGCGCAGCTCGCTGTGCCTCTACTCGGCCCCTCCGATCACGCGAGCGAGTCGGTGTGACGGGCCCAGTCGCTGATTGATCTCGCCGCACGGACCCCGCGACCGGGTCCGGTTGGCCAGCCTTCTAGCTGATGCCGGCTAACTGGGTCGAAGGCGCTCCCAGGCCGACAGACTTGCTACTCGCCTCAGGCGGCGAGAGCGAAGTCAGCGCGATTGTTCTTGGCGCTTATTGGTTTCCGACGACCGATTCACGAGACGACGTCGGCTTCCTCGGCTCGCTTCCCCTGCCGCAACGTACGAAGTCGAAACCAGTCACCCCCTCGACGGCTGCCCCTGTCGGCAGCACCACCAAGCCTAACGCCTGGCGCAACCGGATTCATCCCCAGGTCGGCCGCCGACCGATACCCGGACGAACCGGACGTTTCACTCATCCATTCCCTTGCCGCGCCGGCCGACGGCGCGGACCATCTCCCGCTCCGCGTCCCGCTTGGCCAGGTCATGGCGCTTGTCGTACGCCTTCTTACCCCGGGCCAGGCCGATCTCCACCTTTGCCCAGCCGTCGGAGAAGTAGACCTGCAGGGGCACCAGGGTGAGACCGCTCTCCCGGGTCTTGCCGATCAGCCGGTCGATCTCCAGCCGCTTGAGCAGCAGCTTCCGGGTCCGCCGCGGCTCGTGGTTGGTCCAGGTGCCCTGGACGTACTCCGGGATGTGCATGCCGTGCAGGTAGAGCTCGCCGTCGCGCTCCTGGGCGAACGCGTCGACCAGCGACGCCCGCCCGGCCCGCAGCGACTTGACCTCGGTGCCGGTCAGCGCCATGCCCGCCTCGTACGTGTCGAGGATGGCGTAGTCGTGGCGCGCCTTCTTGTTGGAGGCGACCACCTTGCGGCCCTTTTCCCGTGGCATCGGTGCCACCTCCCTTCCCATCGGTCCGTGGCCACCGGCCGCGAAGCGGGGATCATGCTACCCCAGGGACAAGGGCCCTCCCGCGCCGTTTATTCCGGCGCGGGAGGGCCCTCGGAGAGCCGTACCCAGAAAACTAGACCCGCAGGTAGAAGTGGAGCGTGACCCAGGCGGTGGCCGCGGTGACCAGCGCGGCCACACCGGCGATCAACGGGAACATCAGGAAGATCTCGGACCAGGAGACCGGCGTGATCAGGCCCTGCAGGGCCGCCATCGAGCCGCTCCCGAGGAGGACCTTTCCGGCGACCAGCCACCCCAGGGCGAGGATGGCGCCGATCAGACCGGCGACCACGGCCTCCAGCACGAACGGGGCCTGGATGAACCAGTTGGAGGCACCGACCAGCTTCATGACCGCGACCTCACGCCGCTTGCTGTACGCCGCCACCTGGATGGTGTTGGCGACCAGCAGCAACGCGGCGGCGGCCATCACGACCGAGATGAACAGGGTGATGTTCTGGATCCCGGTGAGGACGCCGAAGACCTTGTCGAGCAGCTTGCTCTGATCGACGATCTCGTCGACCCCCTCGGAGGCCTTGTACTCGTCGTAGATGTTCTTGTACTGCTCCGGATTGTTCAGCGTGAGCCGGAACGACTCGGGCAACTGGTCGGGCTTGACCGCGTTCACCAGGTCGGGAGCGTCGGCGTACATCTTCTGGAAGCGCTCGTACGCCTGCTGCTTGTCGACGTACGTGACGCCCTTGATCAGCGGGTCGCTGTCCAGCTTGGCCTTGAGGTCGTTGCGCTGCTGGTCGTTGACGTCGGTCTTGAGGAAGATGGAGACCTCGACGTGCTCGTAGTAGAGGTCCTTCATGTCGCCGACCTTCTGGTAAAGAAGGCCGCCGAAGCCCAGCAGAAACAACGACACCGTCATCGTGATGATCATCGCGATGGACATCGTGACGTTGCGCCACAGTCCGACCAGTACCTCGGACAGGACGTACTTCATCCGCATCGGGAAAATCCTCCGGCTCTCCGGGGTGAGATGTTCGTCGTCAGGGTCTACGGATCGTCAGCGCGGACGGCTAGCCGTAGACGCCGCGGGCCTGGTCGCGCACGATGCGACCGCTCTCGATCTCGACGACCCGGCGGCGCATCTGGTTCACGATGTTGGAGTCGTGGGTGACCATCACGACGGTCGTGCCGGTGCGGTTGATCCGGTCCAGCAGGCGCATGATCTCGATCGACGTGTCCGGGTCCAGGTTTCCGGTGGGCTCGTCCGCCAGCAGGATCAGCGGCCGGTTGACGAACGCCCGCGCCACCGCCACCCGCTGCTGCTCGCCACCGGAGAGCTCGTGGGGGTAGCGGTGCTCCTTCCCGCCGAGGCCGACCAGCTCCAGCACCTCCGGCACGACCCGGCGGGCGACCGCCTTGGTCTTGCCGATCACCTCCAGGGCGAACGCCACGTTCTCGTACGCGGTGCGGTTCGGCAGGAGGCGGAAGTCCTGGAAGACGCAGCCGATGGAGCGCCGGAAGTGGGGTCGTTTCCAGGAGCGCATCGACGTGACGTCCTTGCCGTTGACGACGACCCGCCCCTTGTTCGGGTGGACCTCGTGCAGCAGCAGCTTGATGATCGTGGACTTGCCGGAGCCGGATGGACCGATGAAGAAGACGAACTCGCCCTTCTCGATCGAGACGGACACGTTGTCGAGCGAAGGCCGGGACGCCTTCGGGTACGTCTTCGTCACTTGCTCAAGCTGAATCACGGGTCGTGAGTCTACGCGGTGTAACCGGAGAGCCAAGCCCCCCGCCCCGGCGATGCGAGGCGCGTCATCGATTCAGCCGGTCAGGCAGAGATCGATGACGCGGTCCGTCCGAGACTGATCACGCACCGTCAGCGGCGAGTTGCTGCTGCTTGCGCCAGCGGATTCCGGCCTCGATGAAGGTGTCCAGCTCGCCGTCGAACACCGCGGACGGATTGCCCGTCTCCTGCTCGGTCCGCAGATCCTTCACCATCTGATACGGGTGCAGGACGTACGAGCGCATCTGGTCGCCCCACGAGCCGGCGGCCTCGGTCTTCAGACCCTGGAGCTTGGCCTGCTCCTCCTGGCGCTTGCGCTCCAGCAGCCGGGCCTGGAGCACCCGCAGCGCGGACGCCTTGTTCTGCAGCTGCGACTTCTCGTTCTGGCAGGTGACCACGATGCCGGTCGGGATGTGGGTGATCCGGACCGCCGAGTCGGTGGTGTTGACGCTCTGCCCACCCGGGCCCGAGGAGCGGTAGACGTCGATCCGCATCTCGTTCTCGGGAATCTCGATGTGGTCCGTCTGCTCGACGACCGGCAGCACCTCGATGCCGGCGAAGCTGGTCTGCCGCCGGCCCTGGTTGTCGAACGGGCTGATCCGCACCAGCCGGTGGGTGCCGGACTCGACGCTGAGCGTGCCGTACGCGTAGGGCACCTTCACCGCGAAGGTGGCCGACTTGAGGCCCGCCTCCTCGGCGTACGAGGTCTCGTAGACCTCGGTCGGGTAGCCGTGCCGCTCGGCCCAGCGCAGGTACATCCGCAGCAGCATCTCGGCGAAGTCCGCCGCGTCCACGCCGCCGGCGCCGGCCCGGATGGCGACCAGCGCCTCGCGGGAGTCGTACTCGCCGGAGAGCAGGGTGCGGACCTCCATCTCCTGGATGGCCTTGGTCAGCCCGGTGATCTCCGACTCGACCTCGGCGAGCGTGCCGGGGTCGGACTCGGCCTGGGCGAGCTCCAGCAGCACCCCGGCGTCGTCGAGCCGGGAGCGGAGATCGCCGAGCTTGTTGATCTCCCCGTTGACGTACGACAGCTGCGACGTCACCTGCTGCGCCTTGGCCTGGTCGTCCCAGAGGTCCGGCGCGGAGGCCTCCTGCTCCAGGCGGGCCTTCTGCTCGCGCAGCTTGTCGAGGTCGAGCACGGACTCGATGTTGCGCAGGGTGGCGTCAAGGTCCTTGAGCTGTTCGGCGAAGTCGGCAGCGGTCACGACAGACAAGCGTACTGCCTCGGTCGGGCTGGCCGCCGCAGGCGGTCAGCTCGCGGCCGGGGCGGCCTTCAGCCAGGACAGGGCCGCCTTGTGGTAGGCGACGGCGAACTCCAGCGCGCTGGCGTCGTAGTTGTCGCCTTCCTTCTTGGCGTTCTTGACCTGCTCACGCGCCGCCGCGAGGGCTTCGGTGTGGTACTCGTTCGCCGAGGCGTACAGGTTCTTGAGCTGGTTCGCCGAGTGCAGGCTGCCGAAGGCGATCCGCAGCGCGACCGGGTTACGGATGGTGTCCTTGCCGGGGTTTTCGGCCAACCAGCGGGAGAATGTCCGTTTCCCGGCGGCCGTGATCGCGTACGGCTGGCTCATCCGCGGCCCGGGCTTGCCGAGCCGCACCAGGCCCTTCTCCGCCAGCACCGGAAGCTCCCGGTAGACCTGGCTGCGTGTCATCGACCAGTACGGCGCCAGCCGCCGCTCAGCGGCGGCCATGAGTTGGCCGCCTGTCATCGGGCCGTCGTGCAGCAGCCCCAGCAGGGCCGCCGCCGTCGGGTTGACTCCGGTTTCCGCCATGCCCTCTAAGCTGCCACTTTGCCCGACCCGGCGTCCAGGATTTGCCGTTTTCGCCACCCGATGAGTCGTCCGATGTGCACTGTCGGCCGACGACAGTCCGCCACGGACGCGGCCACCCCCGCCCAACCGGGTGAAAGGAGGGGCCCCCTCTTAACAGACGTCTGTTAAAAGGGGGCCCCTCCTTTCAGGTCAGCCCATGTGGGGGTACGCGTGGTCGGTCGGCGGGACGAAGGTCTCCTTGATCGTCCGCGGCGACATCCAGCGGATCAGGTTGTGCCAGGAGCCCGCCTTGTCGTTGGTGCCGCTGGCCCGGGCACCGCCGAACGGCTGCTGCCCGACCACCGCGCCGGTCGGCTTGTCGTTGATGTAGAAGTTGCCGGCCGCGTACCGCATCTTCTCGGCGACCTGGTCGACCACCCGGCGGTCGGTCGCGAAGATCGAACCGGTCAGCGCGTACGGGGCGATCGACTCGGCCTGCGCGACCACCTCGTCGAAGCGGGCATCCTCGAAGACGTGCACCCCGAGGATCGGGCCGAAGTACTCGGTGGTGAAGGTCTCGTGCGCGGCGTCGGAGCACTCGAACAGCGTCGGCCGGACGAAGTAGCCGACCGAGTCGTCGGCGGTGCCGCCGGCCAGGATCTCGCAGCTGTCGTCGCTCTTGATCAGCTCCAGCGCGGCGGTGTGCCGGCCGAACGCCTTGTCGTCGATGACGGCGCCACCGAAGTTGCTGAAGTCGGTCACGTCGCCGTAGGTCAGCGAGTCGGCGGTGGCGGCGAGCCGGTCGCGCAGGCCACCCTCCCAGATCGACCGGGGGACGTACGCCCGCGACGCGGCCGAGCACTTCTGGCCCTGGTACTCGTACGCACCCCGGATGAGCGCGGTGTGCAGCGCGTCCACGTCCGCGCTGGCGTGCGCGACCACGAAGTCCTTGCCACCGGTCTCGCCGACCAGCCGCGGGTAGCCCCGGTAGCGGGCGATGTTCTCGCCGACGGTCCGCCACAGGTGCTGGAACACCTTGGTCGACCCGGTGAAGTGGATGCCGGCCAGGTCCGGATCGGCGAGCGCCACGTCGGAGACGTCCTCGCCACGCCCGGTGACCATGTTGATCACGCCGGGCGGCAGGCCGGCCGCCTCGAACAGCCGCATGGTGAAGTGCGCGGCGAACTGCTGGGTCGGCCCCGGCTTCCAGACCACGGTGTTCCCGAGCAGCGCCGGCGCCGAGGGCAGGTTGCCGGCGATCGCGGTGAAGTTGAACGGGGTGATCGCGTAGACGAAGCCTTCGAGCGGGCGGTGGTCGAACCGGTTCCACACACCCGGCGAGGACATCGGCTGCTCGGCCAGCAGCTTGCGGGCGAAGTGCACGTTGAACCGCAGGAAGTCGATGAACTCGCAGGCCGAGTCGATCTCCGCCTGGACGACCGTCTTGGACTGGCCGAGCATGGTGGCCGCGTTGAGGGTGTCCCGCCAGGGGCCGGAGAGCAGATCGGCGGCGCGCAGGAAGATCGCGGCCCGCTCCTCGAACGGCAGCGCCCGCCACATCGGGGCGGCGTCCTTGGCGGCCTGGACCGCGGCGCGGGCGTCGTCGTGGTTGGCGTGCCCGGTCACGCCGAGCACGTGGGCGTGCTTGTGCGGCTGGACCACGTTGATCGGCGCACCGCCGGCCATCCGCTGCTCGCCGCCGATGGTCATGGGCAGCTCGATCTGCTCGGCGGCCAGCTCGGCCAGCCGCCGCTGGAGCCGCTCCCGGTCGGCGCTGCCCGGCTCGTAGGTGTGGACCGGCTCGTTGCGCGGCTCGGGTACGGAGAACACGGCGTCCATCACGGCTCCTGTGCGATCTCGGCGGCGGTGGCGAAATCGGACCCGCGGGCACCGGCCGGGCGGCCGGTGCCGGCACCGCGCGGCGGACCGGTCGCGGCGGCGGGACCTGGGCCGATTCTTTCATGCGACACCGCCGACCCGCCCCCGCCGTCCCGCTTGTCGGAGGTGGTGCGGCGGAGAGCGGGACACCCCCGCACGCACCGGACCGTAGGCCGGGACGAACGTGATCCGACGAAACCTCAGCTCAGACCCCCTTTCACCCTGGGATCCGTCGGCCGACTCGGCGGCCCCCGCCCCCACCCGCCGCCGGGCGACCGGGCCCGGAGGCGGGTCCGGAAGGGCACCCGGGGCGACGCGTACGCTGGATGGCCGGTGACCTGCCCGGCCCGCCGCGGCCGATCCGGCGTCCGTCGAAGGGAACACGATGAGCAAGCAGCCCGGCAGCTCCACGGCCGCGGAGCCGGACCAGCCCGCGGCCGCCGCCGAGGTGTCGGAGCAGCCGGCCCCGGCCGACGAGGCGAGCGCGGCGCCGGGCCGGCCGGCGTACGCCCCCGGCGCCGTGGTGCTGGCGCTGGTGGCGGTCGGCTGGCTGGCGGCGATGCTCTGGTCCACCCGGGCGGCGATCAACAGCGCCACGGCCGGGATCACCGCGATCAGCCTCTCCGCGTACGCGCTGCCCGGCGTCATCACCGCCGCGCTGGTCGCCGGTGCCGGAGTCGCCCTGGCCGCGACCAACCCGCTGCGCCGGGCCACCCTGCGGTTCCTCGCCGCCGTCGGCGCCGGCCTGCTGGTCGGGCTCGCCGCCGCGGTCGCCACCAACCTGACGTACGCCGACAACGCGACCACCAACACCATCGCCGGCACCACCGCCGCGGCGGCGATCATCGGCGGCGCGATCGCCGGTGCCCGTAACGCCCGGGCCGTGGGCGGCCTCGCCGCCGCCACGCTGGCCGCGCAGGTCTTCGTGGTGCTGTTCAGCCGCGCCCGGGACCCGCTGTCCGACCTGTTCGGGGCCGGCGACACCCAGCAGTCGATGCTCGACGCGGCGAAGTGGGTGTCCCGCACCGAGTCCCTGCTCGCCGGGCTGATCGCCGGCCTGGTGGCCTTCGGCTACCTGACCTGGGCCCGCCGCCGCGCCGCCCGCCGGGACGGGTCCGCGGAGCTGCGCTGGCCGGCGTACCTGGTCGCCGGGGCCGGGCCGGGCCTGATCCTGCTGCTCACCGAGGTGATCATCCGGATCGGCGGGCGGGGCCTGCTGGAGCTGGCCGCCGCCCTCAGCGAGGCGGACCAGGTGGCGCAGACGGCGCTGGGGACCTCACGGGTCGACAACGGCATCTGGGTGCTCTTCGTCGGGGCGCTCACCGCGCTCGTCGCCTTCGGCCGCACCCTCGGCCCGCGCCCCGCCGAGGACGAACCCGCCGACGACTGATCAACCGAGCCCGGGCGGCCTGGCGAGGTCGCTGGCGGCCGGGTGCGCCACCGGCTCGTCGTCGGCCGCTGGACCGTCGGTGGCGGCGGTCAGGAGGCCTCGCGCAGCAGCAGGTCCAGCTCGGTCACGTCGTACCACTCCAGCTCGTGGTCCTCGGCGCCGTCGACGGTGAACTGGGCGTCCGGGTCACCGGCCCGGGCGTCGGCGACCACCTCGGCGGCGGCCGCCACGTCACCGACCGCCTCCGCGCCGTCGACGTGGATCGCGGCGACCGCGGTCACCGGCACCGGCCCGGCCAACCGGACGACGCTGGAACCGAGCTCGCCGTCGACCCGGCGAACCGACGGCACCGGCAGGTCCGCCGAGACGACCACCCGCCGCCGGGGCGCGCCCGGGTCGGCCCGCAGCAGCGGCAGCGCGTCCTGCGCGGCTCGGGTGAAGGCGACGTACTCCAGTTCCTCCTCGTCGCCCTCGGCGTACCACTCGCGCAGCTCCGGGGTGACCGCGTGCGCCTCGTCGACCGCGAGCCCCTGCTCGCGCAGCCGCGCCAGCATCGGGACGGTCGCCGGCACGTACACCCGGACAAGCTCGTCGGTCACCGGTCTCTCCCCTGCTCAGGCCCGACCGGCGGATGCCGGCCCCGGGCGCCGATCATGCCGTACGCCGTGACCGTCATACACCTCGCACCCGCCGGGGAGAAGTTCCGCACCGGTGTGTCCCGGCCGGATCGCCGGTACGGAGGCTGGGCCGCGGCGGCGACTGGTGGCAAACTGAGGCAAACGAAGCCGACCGGGAGAGTTACGTGGAGCCGAGATTCCTGCTGCTGTCCGACGTGGCGGCCGAGCTCAACGTCTCGGACTCGCAGGTGTACCACATGGTGCGCAGCGGCGAGTTGCCCGCGATCAAGATCGGTGGCCGCGGGCAGTGGCGGGTCGAACGCGCCCGGCTCGAGGAGTACATCCAGCGCAAGTACGCGGAGACCGCCGAGTGGGTGCGCACCAACCCGCTCGCCGACCGCGACAGCGAGTGACCGGGCGATTCCGCAGCGGCATTGACTGTCGGTGCTGTGCTGTCCGAGAATGAAGGCCATCGGAGGCAAACGAAGGCAAACGCAACGAACAGGGGTTGAGGATGGCCGACACCCGTCGCCCACTGGCACCGCGTCCCCCGGTCCGGCTCCGCCCCGCCCCGCCGATCGACCCGCCCTGCGTCGACGAGGGCTCGCCCTGGGCCGACGTCGACCAGCTCGCCCTCGACCTGTTCGATTCCCGCCGTCGCGATCCCGGCCGGCCCACCGGCCGTCCGGTGGACGTCCGGCCCGCCCCGGCCGGCCCCGGGCGGCGTACGGTCAGCCCACCCCCGGCCGCCCTGGCCACCGCCACCCCCGAGGCCACCCGGGCCGCCCACCGGTTCGTCCGCATGTTCCTGGAGATCGTCAACGGCTACCGGCCGCCCGGCCAGCTCCGGCCGCTCTGCGTGCCCGACGCCACGACCCGGGTCGCCACCGAGCTGGGCCGGGCCGCCCGTCGGGTCGGGCCGGTACGCCGCCGTTCCACCCGGCCGATCCTCCAGCTCCGCCGGCTGCGAGTCTGCGAGCCCCGGGCCGGCGCGGTCGAGGCCGCCGCCGTGCTCGCCGGCTCCGGCGGCGCCAGCTGGGCCGTCGCCCTGCGCCTGGAGCACCGTCGCGGCGCCTGGCTCTGCACCGTCCTCGACGTCCTCTGACGACCAAGGGTGGCCGGGATGGCGACGAGCCCCGGCCGTGTTCGGCCGGGGCTCGTCGTCGTCGGTGCGGGCGGGTCAGTTGCCGCCGTTGGGGGCGCCGTGGCAGCGCTTGTACTTGCGGCCGGAGCCGCACGGGCACGGGGCGTTGCGGGACGGGCCCTCACCGGCGTCCACCCGGCCCGGTGTCGCCCGGCGGGCGGTGCTCGCGGCGACCGCCTGGCCGTTCATGCCGGCGGCCGCCGGACGCCGGGGGCCGCCGGACGGGGACGGGGCGGCGGGCCGCGCGGTGTCGTCCGGCTTGCCGATGCCCAGCGCCGGCGCCTGCTCGGCGGCCCGCTCGATGACCGGCGCGCCCCGGCCCGCCTCGCCGTCGACACCCGGCGCGGAGTACTGCAGGCCCTGCTGCTGCGGTGCGCGGTTGAGGCCCTTGGCGCGGATCTCCACCGGCTTCTCCAGCAGCTCCACCTCCTCGGCCTCCGGCTCCGGCTCCTGGACCTGCACCTCCAGGTTGTAGAGGAAGCCGACCGTCTCCTCCTTGATGCCGTCCATCATGGTGGCGAACATGTCGAAGCCCTCGCGCTGGTACTCGATGACCGGGTCGCGCTGGGCGTACGCCCGCAGGCTGATGCCCTCCTGGAGGTAGTCCATCTCGTAGAGGTGCTCGCGCCACTTGCGGTCGATCACCTGGAGCAGGACCATCCGCTCCAGCTGGCGTACCGCCTCCTCGCCGAGCTGCTCCTCGCGCCGGTCGTACGCGGCGTGCGCGTCCTCCTTGAGGCGGGCGAGCAGGAAGTCCTGGTCGAGGCCGGCCCGGGAGCCCACCTCCTCCTCCAGCTCCTCGACGGTGATGCCCACCGGGTAGAGCTGCTTGATGCTGGACCAGAGCTGGTCGAGGTCCCAGTCCTCGGCGTAGCCCTCGCTGGTGGCGCCGGTGACGTACGCGGTGATCACGTCGTCGATCATGTTGCGGACCTGGTCGGAGAGGTCCTCGCCGTTGAGCACCCGCAGGCGCTCGGCGTAGATCACCTGGCGCTGCTTGTTCATCACCTCGTCGTACTTGAGGACGTTCTTCCGGATCTCGGCGTTCTGGCCCTCGATCTGGGCCTGCGCGCTCTTGATCTGGCGGGTGACCATCTTCGACTCGATGGGCACGTCCTCGGGGATGTTGAAGCGCTCCATCACCGCCTCGACGGCACCGGCCCGGAAGCGCTTCATCAGGTCGTCCTGCAGGGAGAGGTAGAAGCGGGACTCGCCCGGGTCACCCTGCCGGCCGGCGCGGCCGCGCAGCTGGTTGTCGATCCGGCGGGACTCGTGCCGCTCGGTGCCCAGCACGTAGAGGCCACCGGCGGCCGCGACCTCCTCGGCCTCGGCGTCGCAGGCCTGCTTCCACTTCGGCAGGATCTCCTCCATCGCCTTGGCGTACTCCTCCGGCTGCTCGACCGGGTCGAGGCCGCGCTGGCGGAGTTCGTTGGCGGCGAGGAACTCGGGGTTGCCGCCGAGCAGGATGTCGGTACCCCGGCCGGCCATGTTGGTGGCGACGGTGACCGCGCCCTTGCGCCCGGCCTGGGCGACGATCTCCGCCTCCTTGGCGTGGAACTTCGCGTTCAGCACGGAGTGCGGGATGCCGCGGCGGCGCAGCAGGTGGGAGAGGATCTCGGAGTTTTCCACCGAGACGGTGCCGACGAGCACCGGCTGGCCCTGCTCGTGCCGCTCGGCGATGTCCTCGACCACGGCGTTGAACTTGGCCTTCTCGGTCTTGTAGATGACGTCCGCCCGGTCGAGGCGGACCATCGGCCGGTGCGTCGGGATGGTCACCACGCCGACCTTGTAGACCTTGTTGAACTCGCTCGCCTCGGTCTGGGCGGTGCCGGTCATGCCGGAGAGCTTCTCGTAGAGGCGGAAGTAGTTCTGGAGGGTGATGGTGGCCAGGGTCTGGTTCTCCTGCTTGATCTCCACCCCCTCCTTGGCCTCGATCGCCTGGTGCATGCCCTCGTTGTAGCGGCGGCCGTGCAGGATGCGGCCGGTGAACTCGTCGACGATGAGGACCTCGCCGTCGCTGACGATGTAGTCCTTGTCGCGCTTGTAGAGCTCCTTGGCCTTGATCGCGTTGTTCATGTAGCCGACGAGCGGGGTGTTGACCGACTCGTAGAGGTTGTCGATGCCGAGCCGGTCCTCGATCTTGGCGACACCGCGCTCGGTGATGGCGATCGTGCGCTTGGCGTGGTCGACCTCGTAGTCGCCCTCGCCGTCGGTGCCGGGCTGGAGGCGGGCCACCACGGAGGCGAACTCCTGGTACCAGCGGGCGGAGTGCTCGGCCGGGCCGGAGATGATCAGCGGGGTCCGGGCCTCGTCGATGAGGATCGAGTCGACCTCGTCGACCACCGCGAAGAAGTGGCCGCGCTGGACCAGCTCCTCCCGCGACCAGGCCATGTTGTCGCGCAGGTAGTCGAAGCCGAACTCGTTGTTGGTGCCGTAGGTGATGTCGCACTCGTAGGCCGCACGGTGCTCGCTGGCCGGCCGGTTGGGCAGCACCACGCCGACGGTGAGGCCGAGGAACTCGTGCACCCGGCCCATCCAGGCGGCGTCACGCTCGGCCAGGTAGTCGTTCACGGTGACCACGTGCACGCCCTTGCCGGCGAGCGCGTTCAGGTAGACCGGCATGACCGAGGTCAGGGTCTTGCCCTCACCGGTCTTCATCTCGGCGATGTTGCCGAAGTGCAGCGCCGCACCGCCCATCACCTGGACGTCGTAGGGCCGCTGGCCGAGCACCCGCGAGGCGGCCTCCCGGCACACCGCGAACGCCTCGGGCAGCAGGTCGTCGAGGGTCTCCCCGTCGGCGAGCCGCTCCTTGAACTGGTCGGTCATCGCGCGCAGCTCGTCGTCGGTGAGGTTGACGTAGTCGTCCTCGATCGAGTTGACGGCGGCGGCGATGGCCTTGAGCCGACGCACCATACGGCCCGCGCCCGCGCTAAGGACCTTTTCCAGAATCGACACGGATCAACGCTCCCCTAGACAGTCTCGAACCATCGTAGGCGCTCCATCGCCGTGATGGTCAGTGGTGGCGGCGGTCCGGGTCCGAGAACCGGACATAACACCCAGGCTTGCCGCCCGCAGCGGCGGTAATCGGGTTACGCCCAGGGCGAACGATCCGGCACGATGGCTCGAATGGAGCCCGTGGAGATCATCGAGGACGGTCTGCTGCTCCGTCCCTGGCGGGACGAGGACGCCGACGCGGTGTACCGCGCCTGCCAGGACCCGGACATCCAGCGCTGGACCACCGTACCCCGCCCGTACCTGCCCGAGCACGCCCGCACCTTCGTCGCCGGCAGCGCCCCGGCGGCCTGGGCCGACGGCACCGGGGCGGAGTTCGCCGTGTGCGACGTCGCCACCGGCGAGCTGCTGGCCTCCTGCGGCCTGGTCTCGATCGACCGGGGCCTGAGCAGTGCCGAGATCGGCTACTGGACCGCGCCGTGGGCGCGTGGCCGGGGAGTGGCCGTCCGGGCCGCCCGGGCCGTCGCCCGCTGGGCCTTCGACGTACGCGAGCTGCGCCGGCTGATCTGGCAGGCCGAGATCGGCAACCACGCCTCCCGGCTGGTCGCGCTCCGCGCCGGCTTCCGGATCGAGGGCGAGCTGCGGCTCGCCCAGCCGGCCGCCGGCGGGCGCCGGGAGGGCTGGCTCGGCTCGCTGCTCCCGGGCGAGGTTCCCGCACCGGGCGAACCCGGTCCCGCCGGCCCGGACACCCTGGAAGCCCGCCGGGCCGCCGTGTTCGGCCGCCCGCAGCCCGTCCTGTTCGCCACCGCCGGCGCCACCGAGCTGCGGCTGCGTCCGCTCGAGGAGCGCGACCTCGACGGGCTCGTGACGACCTGCCGGGACGAGGACACCCTCCGCTGGACCACCGTCCCGCACCCCTACCGGCGGGAGCACGCCGAGGGCTTCCTGCGCGACGTCGCCCAGGCAGCCTGGGCCCGGGGCACCCGCGCCACCTACGCCGTCGCCGACGCCGAGGACCGGTACGTCGGCTCGGTCGACCTCCGGATCTCCCCCGCCGACCCGCTCGTGGCCGACGTCGGCTTCATGATCGCCCCGCACGCCCGGGGCCGCGGCCACCTGCCGGCCGCGCTGACCGCGGTCTGCACCTGGGGGTTCACCACCCTCGGCCTGGCCCGGATCGAGTGGCGGGCCAACGTGGGCAACACCGCCTCCCGCCGGGCGGCGGAGAAGGCCGGATTCGTCTTCGAGGGCACCGCCCGCAACGGCCTCCAGCAGCGGAGCGAGCGGCCGGACGCCTGGGTGGGTGCGCTGCTGCCGGGGGACCTGGCGTGACACCGGAGACCATCGAGGCGTACGGGGTGCGGCTACGGCCGTTCCGCCTGGCCGACGTGGCGGACACCGCCGTCGCCTGCGCGGATCCGGTCACCCAGCGGGGCATTTCCGGCCTGCCGGACCCGTACACCGAGGAGAGCGCACGCTGGTGGATCACCGAGGGCGCGCCCGCGGCCTGGGCCGGCGGCGGCGCCGCGTACGCGATCGCGGACCCGGCCAACGACCGGCTGCTCGGCGGCATCGGCCTCAGCCAGCCGGTCCCCGTCCGCGGGCAGTGGGAGATCGGTTACTGGGTGACGCCCGGGGCCCGCGGCCGCGGCGTCGCCACGGCCGCCACCCGCGCCCTCGCGGAGCACGCCTTCGCCGCCGGCTGCGCCCGCCTGGAACTGCTCACCAACGAGGAGAACACCGCCAGCCAGCGGGTCGCGCTGGCCGCCGGCTTCCGGCACGAGGGGGTACGCCGGGCGGCCAACCCGAGCCGGGGAGGGGGCCGGCACGACCTGATCGCCTGGGTACGCCTCGCCGACGACCCGCCCGGTCCGGCCGCCCGGCTGCTGCCCGACCTGCCCGACGGGCGGCTCACCGACGACGTGGTGACCCTGCGCCGGGTCACCCTCGGCGACACGGACGCGCTGCACCGGCTGCACACCCTGCCCGAGGTGGTGGCGAACCGGGTGCCGCCGCTGCCACCGACCTGGGAATCGATCGAGCGACGCTGCCGCCGCGCGGAGAACCACTGGCTGGCCGGCCGCTCGGCCGACCTCGCGATCCTGGACGCGGCGTCGGGCACGCTGGTCGGCGGCTGTGTCCTGCACTACGACGAGCCGGCCACCGGCCAGGCCATGCTCGGCTGCAGCATGCTGCCCGAGGCGCGCGGCCGGGGGCTGACCACCCGGGCGATGGGGCTGCTCGTCGGCTGGGCGTTCGACATCGGCCTGGCCCGGCTCTGGGCCGGCACCCGCCCCGAGAACGTCGCCGCCCAGCGGGTGCTGGAGAAGGCCGGCTTCCGGCGCGAGGGGATGCTGCGCGGCCGGCTCCCCGGCCCGGACGGCACCCGGGTTGACTCGGTCCTCTTCGGCCTGCTCGCCTCGGACCTGCCCGGTTGACCGGGGACCCCTGCTCCAGGCAGGCGTCAAGAAGGTGCCCTTCCCGACAGGGGGAGCCGTGGTGGGTGACCCACCACGGCTCCGGTGTCGTCAGGGGTGATCAGAGGCAGGTGTCGAGCGAGATGATCCCGTAGTCGTAGGCGTGCCGGCGGTAGACGACGCTCGGGCGGCCGGACTCCTTGTCCAGGAACAGGTAGAAGTCGTGGCCGACGAGTTCCATGTGGAACAGCGCGTCGTCGACGGTCATCGGCTCCGCCGGGTGCACCTTCTCCCGCGCGATGTGCCACGGCTGGTCGTCGTCGTACTCCTCGTGGCTGTCCTGGTCGGGGCGTTCGGCGACCGCGGTGGCCGTCCCGGTGCCGTTCAACGCCGCCAGGCCCGGACCGTCGAGGTCGGCGACCGGCAGGCCGGCGGTGGCGGCGGCGACGGAGAGCGGCGCGTGCCGCCCGCGATGGACCCGACGCCGGTCGGCCGCCCGGCGGAAGCGGGTGTCCAGCTTGGCGATGGCGGCGTCCAACGCGCTGTAGAAGTCGCTCGTGCAGGCCTCGGCCCGGATCACCGGACCCCGCGTCACGCAGGTGATCTCCACCCGCTGGCAGTGATCGGCCTGGCGCGGATTGCGCTCGTGGAACAACTCGACGTCCACGCGAATGAGCTTGTGGTCGTAGCGTTCGATCTTTGCGAGCTTTTCGGCTACGTGTACCCGGTAATGGTCTGGCACTTCGACGTTACGGCCCTTGACCACGATGTCCACGTGACCTCCCTTGTTCGGACGGTCGTTTGGTCCGGCACTCGGCCGACGCGCCCTGGGAGCATCCCGCTCGGCGTCGACCGGTTGATACGGCTACGCCTCCCTTCCCACGCCGGGGGTGCTTGGCGAAGCTCCTACCCCGACATGAGAAACGCTAACTCGTGTTCCCCCTACAGTCACCCCTCGTTGTCGCGGCTGCCCTCGAATTCGCGCAGCTCATACACCAAGGGGTGAAACGGAAACACGAAGCGTCACCGGTGGGGTCGCTTTTGCGTTGCGGCCAGCACCGCCGCGGCCTTTGGCGTCATTCCCGCAGACCGCAAGACCCGGCTCACCGCCGCCAGCGTCGCGCCGGTGGTGAGGATGTCGTCGAGCAGCACCAGCGGGCCGTCCACCGGCATCCCGCCGGTCCGGCGCAGCCGGAACGCCCCCTCGGCCGCAGCGGCCCGTCCGGCGCTGTCCAGGGCGACCGAGTCCGGTCGGGGCAGCGCCCGCAGCGGCCGGAGCACCCGTACCGGCCAGCCGGCCGCGCGCAGCCGGCCCGCCGCGTGGCGGGTCAACCGGTCCAGGTGGTCGCCGTAGCGGGCCCGGGCCGCCCGCGCGGTGTCCGGCACCGGCACCAGGGTCACCGGCCGGGCCGTACCGGCCGCCGCGGCGGCCACCGCCTCGGCGAGCAGCGCGCCCAGCGGCCGGGCCAGGCCGTGCCGGCCCCGCTCCTTGTACGCCAGCAGCCCCTCCCGCAGCGGGCCCGCGTACGGCCCGAGGGCGACGCAGGGCGGCAGGTCGGGCGGGGCCGGATCGGGGCGGGCCGACGCGGGGCGCAGGGCCTCCAGCTCGCCGACACAGCCCGGGCAGAAGCCCTGGGTCAGGCCGGGGGCCCGCGCCGCACAGCCGGCGCACCCGGCCGGCAGCACCAGGTCGGTCAGGTCCGACCAGAGTCCACCCGGGCCCCGCACCCGACGCCTCAGTAGAGGAAGAACGGGGCGGTGGGGTTGGGCGCCCGGACGCCCGGTGCCGGCGGCGCCACGCCCAGCACCTCCTCCCGCCTGATAATGGTGAACGGGTTGTTCCAGAAGGCCGCCTTGTTCGTCTCGTACATGACGGGCGGCAGCGAGCCGGCCGAGCCGCCCGGGTACGACGCCAGTTGGGTCACCTCGGCGCCGATCTGCCGCTTGAGCGGGGTCTCCACCCCCCCGTCCACGGTGGTCTGGTAGATCGCCGCCGGCCGGCCCGCGTCGTTACCGGCAAAGACGAGCTGGTTCTCCGCGTACCAGTCGACGGCGGTGAGCCCGGTGAGCCGGGTGACCAGCCGACGGGGCGGGTTCACCGTGATCGCGTTTCCGTCGACGCTCACCGACGCCACGTAGAGCGCGCCACCGATGATCAGCGCGATCCGGTGCCCGTCGAACGAGCCGGCCACCGCGGTGACGGTACCGTCGACCGTCAGCGTGACCGGGTTCATCACGGCCATGTCGTCGAAGCGGTAGAGCCGACCGTCGGCCACCACCAGTCCGGCCGGATGGTCCTGGTCGAGCGAGCGGAGCCAGGTCGGGCGGCCGACCGAGCCGTACCACTTCCCGCCGCCGTTGAAGAGGGTGACCGGGGCCGGGTCGGTGCCGACCAGGAGGCGCTGCTGCCGATTCGACCGGCTCACCACCAGCGCGGCCAGCACCTCGTCGCCGGCGCGGCTGAGCGCCGCCGCCACCACGCCCTTGTTGACCTCGTCCGAGATCGGGACCGCGCTGGCCGGCTCGCCGGCCAGGGAGACCGAGTGGATCACGCCGTCGTAGACGCAGAATCGCTCGGGAGCCCCGGAGGGGGCGTACAGCGGGAAGATCTCCCGGGTCTTCTTGAGGTCGACGGTGTGCCGGTTCTGATTCTGGATCTTGAGCTGGAGCTCGCCGGTGAAATCCTGCAACGACCACGCCAGCTGGGTGGCGAGCCGGGCCAGCTTGAAGTCGTTGGCACCGGGCATGGTCAGATTGACCTCCCAGTGGTCGCCCGCGCCGGTGGCGTTGTTGATCGGCGCGGTGCCGGCGGGCAGCCGGGTCACCCCGGGCGCGAGCCAGTCGGGCGGACCACCGGCGAGCCACCTGACCACCTCGGTGACCCGGCGTTCCGGGGACACCGCCGACGGCAGGTACCGCTGGTCGGGCACCAGCCGACTCTGGTCGGAGTTCCAGAAGTAGATGGTGTGCGTGTCGTAGTAGCTGCGCAGGGCGGTGTCGCTGAGCAGCAGCATGTTCGGCGGGTCGGTGATGAACAGCCCGGTGCCGCCGGCGTCGGCCGGGCGGAGATGGAACACGTACCTGGTCTGGCTCGCCACCGGCGGTGCCAGGGTGCCGTCGGCGCGGAGCACCCCGACCTGCTGCACCGCCACCGTGACCACGCTCGTGCCGTCGTTGCTCGGCGGGCTGACGACCAGGTCCTCCCCCAACCGGACCACGGTCAGGTCGACTTCGCTGCTCTGCTGCTTCGCCCGCAGCAGGTGTGCGGATTCCGGCGCGATGAACTTCTTGGCCCGGGCGTACGCCTCCTCGCGCTCGCCCGCAGCCGCGGAGAGGTAGTTACGGATGAACTGCGCGGGCTCGCTGCTGGCCGTCCGGCTGGGCGGCTGGGCGGCCCGGCCGTTGAGCGAGCCGGCCCCGGCCGTCGGCTCCGGGCGGCCGTCCACCTGGACCTCGGTCTGCGCGGGGATGCCGCAGCCGGCCAGCCCGGCCGGCAGGAACAGCCCGGCCAGCAGCACCGCCAACACCCCACGCCTCATGACGTCACCTCCGCCCGGCCCGCCTCTTCGCCCGGCCCGACGGCCAATGCCCCGGTAGGACGCGGCCCGACCGCAAGCGCCCCCGCGGCACCCGGCCCGACGGCCAACGCCCCCGCGGCACCTGGGCCGATGGCCAGCAGCCCACCGTCCCGGGGGCCACCGAACGGCAACGCGGCGTCGGCCGGCACCAGCCGCAGCGGCGAGGTCGTCAGCCGGTCGCCGGCCCGCGCCGGCAGGGTCAGCCGGAACTGGGCCCCCTGCCCGGGCGCGCCCCACGCCTCCAGCCAACCGCCGTGCAACCGGGCGTCCTCCAGGCTGATCGAGAGGCCGAGGCCCGTGCCGCCGGTCTGCCGGGCCCGGGACGGGTCGGCCCGCCAGAACCGGTTGAAGACCAACTTCTCCTCGCCCGGCTTGAGCCCCACCCCGTGGTCCCGCACGGTGATCGCCACCGCGCTCTGGTCCATCCCGAGGGTGATCCGCACCGGCTTGCCCTCGCCGTGCTCGACCGCGTTGCCGACCAGGTTGCGCAGCACCCGCTCGACCCGGCGCGGGTCCACCTCGGCGATCACCGGCTGGTCCGGCACGTCCAGCTCGATGGTCACCCCCACCCGCTCGGCCAGCCCGGTCAGCCGCTCGGTCACCCGGTGCACCACCGGCACCAGGTCGGTCGGCTCGGCGTCCAGCATCGCGAAGCCGGCGTCGAAGCGGCTGATCTCCAGCAGGTCGGTGAGCAGCTCCTCGAACCGGTCCAGCTCGGCCTGGAGCAGCTCGGCGCTGCGGGCCACCGCCGGGTCGAACCCGTCCCGCTCGGCGAAGATCAAGTCAGCGGCCATCCGGACGGTGGTCAGCGGCGTACGCAGCTCGTGCGAGACGTCCGAGGTGAAGCGGCGCTGCAGCCGGGACATCTCCTCCAGCCGGAGGATCTGTCGCTGCAGGTTGGTCGCCATCTGATTGAACGAGGCGGCCAGCAGGGCCAGGTCGTCCTCGCCGTTGACCACCATCCGCTGGTCGAGCAACCCGGCGGAGAGGCGTTGGGCGGTGCGGGCGGCCACCCGTACCGGGGTCACCACCAGCCGGGTGACCAGGGCGGCGAGCAGGCCGAGCAGGAGCACCAGGGCGACGCCGGTGGCGACGACGGTGGCCCGGGCGTCGGCGGCGGTGGCGTCCTGCCGGGCCAGCGGCACGAGGTAGTAGAGCTCCAGCTGCCCAAACCGGGCCGGCACGGGCGAGCCGTACGCGAGGTACTTGGTGCGCCGGTCCACCAGGACCCCGGTGCGGATCTGGTGGGCGACGTTGCCGGCGGCGACCGAGGCCCGCAGCTCCGGGCCGATCAGCGGCCCCACCTCGACCTCGGGGGAGGTGCGCGGCTCGATGTACTCGGCGAAGTTGTCCGCGGTTATCGCCACCACCACGCCGTTGGTCTGCGCGGGGTCCCCGCCGGCCAGGTAGTTGACCGTGCCGTCGATGGTGTCCTGGAGCTGCGCCTCCTGCGGCTGGCTGTAGAGGTTGAACTGCTTCGAGGCGTAGTCGCTGCCGTTGCGCAGCCGCGACAGGACGTCGTTCTCGGCGTTCTCCACCAGGATGTCGGTGATCTTGTCGGCGATCAGATACGCGAAACCGCCGACCAGCAGGCTGGACGCCACCAGCGTGATGGTCACCACACGGAGCTGGAGTGACCGTCGCCAGGCGCCGTGCAGGCCGGAGGTCAGCCGGGACGCCAGGGCCGGGAGGCCGCGACGCAGCAACCGCGCCACCCGCAGCAAGCGGGCGGCGATGGTCGGCGAGGCGGGGGGCGGGGAGGTCACCACAGTGCTGCCCAGGCTATCCGGTGCCCGCCTTGTAGCCCACGCCCCGCACGGTGAGGATGATTTCGGGTCGCTCCGGATCCGGCTCGATCTTGGCGCGCAGCCGCTGCACGTGCACGTTGACCAGGCGGGTGTCGGCGGCGTGCCGGTAGCCCCAGACCTGCTCCAGCAGCACCTCGCGGGTGAAGACCTGACGCGGCTTGCGAGCGAGCGCGACCAGCAGGTCGAACTCCAGCGGGGTCAGCTTCACCTCCTCGCCGTCCCGGCTGACCGTGTGCGCCGGCACGTCGATGGTGATCTGGTTGCCGGGCGGGCCGATGGTGAGCAGCTCCGGCGCGACGTCCTCGCCCCGGCGCAGCCGGGCCCGCATCCGGGCCACCAGCTCCTTGGGCTTGAACGGCTTAACCACATAGTCGTCGGCCCCGGACTCCAGCCCGAGCACCACGTCCACCGTGTCGCTCTTGGCGGTCAGCATGACGATCGGCACGCCGGACTCGCCCCGGATCGCCCGGGCCACGTCGATTCCGCTCATACCGGGCAGCATGAGGTCGAGCAGGACGATGTCCGGCCGGCTCTCGCGGAACGCGGCCAGCGCCCGCTCCCCGTCCGCGACGAAGGAGGGCACGAAGCCCTCGCTGCGCAGGACGATACCGAGCATCTCGGCGAGCGCTGGGTCGTCGTCGACCACCAGTACCCGGGCTCTCATGGGGTTTATCGTTCCATCCCCGTTCGTTCGAAGGGTTCGGCGTCTTCCCGGCACGGTACCTGCGGCCAGCGGCCCGGCACCACAGCCGACCGGACGGACCTGCCGCGTGGCGCGCCGTGGCGTCCGGGTCCACCGCAGCAGGACCGGCCGTGCAACCATGATCCCTCGGGCGCGTCGCCGCCTGCCACCACCGCCTGTCCGCCAGGAGTACGCGTGTCCGACGTCGGCCCGACCGCAGTGCTCCCGCGCCGTCCGCTGACCGTCGGTGAGCTGCTGGACTCGGCGGTCCTGCTGCTACGCGGCCAGGCCCGGCTGCTGGTGCCGCTCGGCCTCCTGCTGGCCGTCGGTGAGCAGCTGCTGCTGCACCCGCTGCGGCTGCTGGCCGACGCCCGGGCCCCCGAGTGGTGGCTCGATGCCGACCGGCTCGGCTGGTACTGGCTGCTGCTGGCGGTCGGCGCCGGGACCGAGGCGCTGATCATCGCCCTGCTCGGCAACCCGGCCGCCCGGGGCGCCGGTGCGGCG
Source organism: Micromonospora sp. NPDC007271 (assembly GCF_040634005.1). Lineage (NCBI taxonomy): Bacteria > Bacillati > Actinomycetota > Actinomycetes > Micromonosporales > Micromonosporaceae > Micromonospora > Micromonospora sp. NPDC007271. The sequence continues at coordinate 12,845 of NZ_JBEYER010000044.1, read as the reverse complement.
CTGCTCGGCCGCCGGGCCGGGCCGGGCGAGCTGCTGCGCCCCGCCGGGGCCCGGTGGGGCGCGACGCTGCTGGCCGCGGTGGCGGCCGGACTCACCGTCTGCCTCGCCGGACTGGCCGGGCCGGTCTGGTTCGTCGCGTACGCGCTGCTCGGCGCCCTCGTCCCGGCGCTGGTCGTGGACCGGGTCCCGGCGTGGCGGGCACCGGGACGGGCGCTCACCCTCGCGGTACGCGCCGGTGGGCGGGCCGCCGGCATCCGGCTGCTCGGCTACCTGGGCTGGTGGCTGATCCGCCTCGGCATCGGCATCGGCGCCTACCACGGTCTCGGGCTGCTCGGCCTGTTCGACCTCTCCGACTGGTCGCTGCCGGTCGCCACGGCCACCTGGGCCGGCGTGAACGCGCTCGCGTATCCGGCCCTGGCCTGCCTGGACGCGGTGCTGCACCTGGAGACCCGGATGCGCACCGAGGGGCTGGACATCCGGCTCTGCCGCGCCCCCGCCGAGGTGCCGGAGCCGGTCCTGCTGGCGGTCCCCCGGTGAGCCGCTGGTGGACCGAGGCGGCCGCCGCGCTCGGGGACGTCGTACCGCTGCCGCTGGCCGCCCTGCTCCTGCTGCTCGCCGCGCTGCTGGCCGCCCTGGTCTGGTACTCCTTCCCGGCCTGGGTGCCGCACCGGCTCCCCCGACCGCGCCTGCCCCGCCCGCGCCTCCCCCGGCTGCCCCGGCTCCGGCTGCCCCGACTCCGGCTGCGGATACGACTGCCGAGGCTGCGGCTGCCCCGCCGCCGGCCGAAGACGAGGTCGGCGGACGAGGCGCCGCCGGTGCCCGCGCCCCGCGCACCCGAGCCGATGGCCACCACACCCGCCGGCCTCGCCGACCGGCTCGCCGCCGAGGGCCGGTACGCCGAGGCGGTCCGGGAACGGCTGCGCGACATGGTCCGCGAACTGGCCCACCGGCGGGTGGTCGAGGTACGCCCCGGAATGACGGTGACCGAGCTGACCACCGCGGCCGCCCACGTCCGGCCCCGGGTGCACCCCGCCCTGCACGCCGCCACCATCATCTTCTCCGACCTCTGGTACGCCCAACGGCCGGCCACCCGGGAGCACGACCAACGGATGCGCGCCCTCGCCACCGAACTGCACCGCGAGCTGACCGGGGACGGTGAGCCCCGGTGACCGCCACCCTCGATCAGTCCCGCCCCGGCGCCCCCGCCCCGGCCCGGCGCCGCCGGCACCGGGTGCTTATCCCGTTCGGGCTGGCCGTCCTGCCGATCGTGGCCACCCTGGTCCTCCACGCCGTCGACCAGCCCGACGCCGCCGACCCGGGCTTCCTCTCCCCGGTCGCCGCCGACGGCGACGGCGGCAGCCGGCTGGCCGAGGCGCTCCGCGCGCAGGGCGTGACCGTACGCCGCGAGACCGACACCCTGCGGGCGCTGCAGGCCACCACGCCCGGCCCGGCCACCCTCTTCGTACCGGCCCCGGAACTGGTGCACCCGGACACCGTCGCCGCCCTGACCAGCCTGCCGCCCGGCAGCCGGCTGGTGCTGGTCGACCCGCCCCGGCGGGTGCTGGAGCTGCTGGGCCTGCCGCTGGCGCCGGCCGAGCGCCGCTGGGCCACCCGGGTGACCTCCCCGGACGCCGACGGTCACCCCTGCCCGCTGAGCGAGGCCGTCCGCGCCGGCGCCGCCGCCGCCGACCGGCAGCGGTATGCGACCCGGGCCGGCTCGACGGCCGACCGCTGCTACTCCGGCGGGCTGGTCCGGCTGGGCTGGCGTACCGAGGTGGTGGTGATCGGGAGCAGCGACCCGTTCCGCGACGACCGGATCGACGAGTGGGGCAACCGGGCCCTCGCCACCGGCCTGCTCGGCGGCGACCGTCCGCTGGTCTGGCTCGACCTCCCCGGCCCGGCCCCCGCGCCGAGCTGGTCAGCCGACCCCGGCGGCGAGGGCCGGCCACCCCGGCCGTCCCCGCCCCCCGACGACCGGGCGGACGCGCCGCCGCCTGCGGACAACCCGCTCTGGGACGCCTTCCCGGCCTGGTTCTGGGCGCTGCTGGTCCAGCTGGCGCTGGCCGGGCTGTTCGCGGTGCTCTGGCGGGCCCGCCGGCTCGGCCCACCCGTGCCCGAGCCGCTGCCGGTGACCGTCCGCTCCGCCGAGACGGTGCTCGGCCGGGCCCGGCTCTACCGGCGGGCCGGCGCCCGGGGCCCGGCCGCCGAGACCCTGCGCGCCGCCGCGCTGGAGCGGCTGCGGTACCGGCTCAACCTGCCGCCGGGCACACCGCCCGCCGAGGTGGCCGCCCGGGTCGCCGGAGCCGTCGGCGCCGACCCCGAGCGGGTGGCGGAGCTGCTGCACGGCGCCGAACCGACCACCGACCAGGAACTGCTGGCGCTGGCCCGCGACCTGGACACCCTGACCCGCACCGTCACCCACCCGACCGAAGGAGACCACCGGTGACCGGACCCGTCATCGCGCCGGCCGTCGCGCAGCCCGACGCCCGCGCCGCCCTGCACCGGCTGCGGGCCGAGGTGGCCAAGGCCGTCGTCGGGCAGGACGCCGTGGTCACCGGCCTGGTGATCGCGCTGCTCTGCCGGGGGCACGTGCTGCTGGAGGGCGTACCAGGGGTGGCCAAGACCCTGCTGATCCGCACCGTGGCCGCCGCGCTCGACCTGGATTCCAAGCGGGTCCAGTTCACCCCCGACCTGATGCCCGGCGACGTCACCGGGTCGCTGATCTTCGACCCGCACACCGCCGCGTTCACCTTCCGGGAGGGGCCGGTCTTCACCAACCTGCTCCTCGCCGACGAGATCAACCGGACGCCCCCGAAGACCCAGTCGGCGCTGCTGGAGGTGATGGAGGAGCGGCAGGTCTCCGTCGAGGGCGAGCGCCGCCCGCTGCCCGAGCCGTTCATCGTCGCCGCCACCCAGAACCCCATCGAGTACGAGGGCACATACCCGCTGCCCGAGGCGCAGCTCGACCGGTTCCTGCTCAAGCTGACCGTGCCGCTGCCCAGCCGGGACGAGGAGCTGGGCGTGCTCCGCGCCCACCACGCCGGCTTCGACCCGCGCGACCTGCACGCCGCCGGCGTACGCCCGGTGGCCACCGCCGCCGACCTGGCCGCCGCCCGGGAGGCAGTCCACCGGGTGCACGTGGCCGAGCCGCTCCTGGGCTACCTCGTGGACCTGTGCCGGGCCACCCGGGCCACCCCGGCGCTGGAGCTGGGCGCCTCGCCCCGCGGCGCCACCGCGCTGCTCAGCACCGCCAAGGCGTGGTCCTGGCTGGCCGGCCGCGACTACGTCACCCCCGACGACGTGAAGGCGGTGGCCCGGCCCACCCTGCGGCACCGGCTCCGGCTGCGCCCCGAGGTCGAACTGGAGGGCATGACCGTCGACGCGGTGCTGGACGCGGTGCTGGCCACCGTGCCGACCCCGCGATGACCTGGCGGGCGGCGCTGCTGCTCGGCGCGGGCGCGGCGACCCTGCCGGCCTGGCCGGCGCCGTTCCTCGGGGTGGCCGTGATGACCGGTGCGGTGCTGCTGCTGGTCGCCCTCGACTGGGCCCTCGCGGCGCCGCTGCACGCGCTCACCGCCACCCGCACCGGCGACCGGACGGTCCGGCTGGGCGGCACCGCCACCGTCACCCTGCACCTGGCCAACGCCGCCGACCGCCCGCTGCGCGCCCAGGTACGCGACGCGTGGGTGCCCTCGGCGGGCGCACGGCCGGACGTACCGCCGGAGCGGCTGCTGACGGTCGAGCCGGGCGGGACGGCGGCCCTGCCGGTCCGCCTCACCCCGGCCCGCCGCGGCGACCGACCCGCGGCGGCGCTCACCGTACGCTCCTTCGGGCCGCTGCGGCTGGCGTTCCGGCAGCGCACCGGTCGCCCTGCCGCGCCACCGTGGACGCTGCGCGTGCTGCCCCGCTTCGACTCCCGACGGCACCTGCCCGAGAAGCTGGCGAAGCTGCGGGTCATCGACGGGGTCCAGGTGACCCGCGGGCGCGGCCAGGGCACCGAGTTCGACACCCTGCGCGAGTACGTGGTCGGCGACGACGTGCGCTCGATCGACTGGCGGGCCAGCGCACGCCGCGCGGACGTGCTGGTGCGTACCTGGCGGCCGGAGCGCGACCGGCGCCTGCTCTGCGTGCTGGACACCGGCCGCACCGCGGCGGTACGCGTCGGCGACGAACCCCGGCTGGACACCGCCATCGACGCGGCGCTGCTGCTCACCGCGCTGGCCTCCCGGGCCGGTGACCGGGTCGACCTGCTCGCCGCCGACAGCACGGTCCGGGCGGCGGTGACCGGCAGCGGCCGGCCCGCGCTGCTCCCCCGGCTGGTGGAGGCGCTCGCCCCGCTCCAGCCCGCGCTGGTCGAGACCGACTTCGAGCTGATCGTCGGCGAGGTGCTGCGCCGGGAGCGGCGCCGCAGCCTGGTGGTGCTCTTCACCGCCCTGGAGGCGGGCCCGCTCGGCGAGGGGCTGCTACCGGTGCTGCCCCGACTGGCCGCCCGACACCGGGTGGTGATCGCGGCGACCCACGACCCGGTGCTCACCGGGCTGACCGTCGCCCCGCCGGCCGGCCCGGACGACGCGTACGCCGCCGCGGCGGCCTGGCGGGCGCTGGCCGAACGGGACCGGGTGCGGGCCGCGCTGTCCCGACACGGGGTGACCGTGGTGGACGCCCCCGCCGACCGGCTCGCCCCGGCGGTCGCCGACACCTACCTCCGACTCAAGTCCCTCGGCCAACTCTGACGCCGGGCGGCCGCTCTGTCCCCGAATCCGCGGCCACCGGGGGTGGGGGCGCGGTAGGTGGGGGCGGCGGCGTGGCGGCGTGGCGGCCGAGCAGCAGGGCGTACGCCAGGAAGGCCAGCCAGGCCGTGGCGCCGACGGCGACGCGGACGGCGACCGGCAGGGGCGCCGGGGTCACGAACGCCTCCAGCACCGCCGAGACCCCGAAGAGCCCGACCAGTCCGGTGGCGACCACGATCGCCGAGCGACCCGCCTCGGCGACCGCCCGGCCGCGGCTGAGGTGGGCCGGCGGCGCGATCCACGCCCACCCGGTACGCAGCCCGACCCCGGCCGCGACGAAGATCCCGGTCAGTTCGAGCAGCCCGTGCGGGGTGATCAGGCCGAAGAAGACATCGGCCCGGCCGTACGAGATCATCACGCCGCCGACGACGCCGACGTTCAGCGCGTTCTGCCACAGCAGCCAGAACACCGGCACCACCAGCACCCCGGAGGCGAGGCACTGCGCGGCGAGCCAGGCGTTGTGCGTCCAGAGGTGGAACGCGAAGGTCGGCGCGGAGAACTCGGTGTAGTAGCCGGCGAACCCCGAGTCGACCAGCTCGGCCGCGGCCTCCTCGCCGACGAACACGGCGGCGGTGTCCGGGTGGCCCGCGACGAACCACATGAGGAAGAAGCTGAGCGCGCTGAACCCGGTGGCCACCGCGCACCACCAGGGCCACGCCCGGTAGAGGGCGGCCGGCAGGTCGGCGAGGAGGAAGCGGCGCACCGCCGCCCAGGACGGCCGTGGCCGGCCGGTGATCCGGGCCCGGGCCGCGAGCACCAACTGGGACAGGCGGGTCACCAGGACCGGGTCGGGTGAGCGGCTGCGCAGCGCGGAGAGGTTCGTGGCGGCCCGCTGGTAGAGCACGACCAGCTCGTCGACCTCGGCCGCGTCGAGCCGGCGCTGGCCGGTCAACTGCTCCAGCCGCCGCCACTCGGCGCCGTGCGCCGCCACGTACGCGTCGAGATCCACTCGGTCCTCCCCCGTTCGGCGCTCATAGTGTTCACTGTGGGGGTGCGTGCGCAACCTCCCCCAGCGGCAAGGTGGGCCGACGCCGGTCTGGTCAGCGGCGAGGCGGTGGAGCTGGACGTCCGGGCGGCCCGGTTGGGTTCCCGGGTGCTCGCCCTGCTGATCGACCTGGTGGTCCAGCTGGTGGCGGCGCTGCTGCTCGGGGTGCTCCTGATGGTGGTGCTGCTGCTCGCCCTGCCGGGCGACCTCGTGGACGGCGCGCTGTTCGGCGCGTCGCAGACCGTGCTGCTGATCCTGGTGCTGGTCGGCTACCCCATGCTGATGGAGCGTTTCGCCGGGGGCCGAACGCTCGGCAAGCTGGCCGTGGGGCTGCGGGTGGTCCGCGCCGACGGCGGCCCGGTGGGGGTCGGCCAGTCGCTCACCCGGGCCCTGGTGGGCGTCGCGGTGGAGTGGCCGGGCCTGGTCCTGCCGCTGCTGAGCTGGGTGGCGAGCGTGAGCGTGATGCTGACCGACCCGCGCGGGCGGCGGCTGGGCGACCTCGTGGCGGGCACCATGGTGGTGCACACCCGGGGCGCGGGGATCTGGCGGCCGGCCCCGCCGGCCGCACCGCCGCTGCTCGGCTGGGCGGGGACGCTCGACCTGACCCGGCTGGACGACGGGTTGGCGCTGGCCGTCCGGCAGTACCTCGGCCGGGTGCGCCAGCTCGCCGAGCCGGACCGGACCCGGCTGGGCCGGGAGCTGTGGGCCGAGGTCGCGGCCGTCACCTCGCCGCCTCCGCCGTGGGCCGCGCCCGAACCGGCGTACCTGGCCGCCGTGCTGGCCGAGCGGGGCCGGCGGGCAGCGTACCGGCTGGGCCGTACCCGGTCGGTCACCGCGACGCTCTGGCCGGAGCTGGCCCCACCACCGCTCGCCGTCCCAGCGTCGCTCGCCATGCCGACACCGCTCGCCGTCCCAGCGTCGCCCGCCATGCCGGCACCGCTCGCCGTCCCAGCGCCGCCCGCCATGCTGGCACCGCCTGCCGCGCCGGCACCGCCCGCGCTGCGGCCCGCCGCGCCGGCGCGCGCCGTTCCCGCCCAACCCGATCCGGTACGCGGGCAGCCCGCCCCGGTCGGGTCGGAGCGCTCCCACGCCTGACGATTCAGGAGAAGAGTGCGCTGCCCCACCAGTCGGCGGCGTCGCGTACGCCCGGCGGGCAGGCGAACAGCCCGCTGGAGACGTGCCGCAGGTACTCGTTCATCGCGTCGTTCCGGGCGAGCCGGGTCTGGATCGGCACGAACTGCTTGCGCGGATCCCGCTGGTAGGCGATGAAGAAGAGCCCGGCGTCGAGCCGGCCCAGCCCGTCCGAGCCGTCGACGAAGTTGTAGCCGCGGCGCAGCAGGTGGGCCCCGCCGTTCTGGCTCGGGTGGGCGAGCCGGACGTGCGCGGTCTCGGCGATGACCGGCTGCCCGCCGTCGCCCCTGGCGGCGAAGTCCGGCTCGTCGAACTCGTCGCGCTTGCCGAGCGGCGCGCCGCTGCCCTTGGTCCGGCCGACGATCTGCTCCTGCTCGGCGAGGGAGCTGCGGTCCCAGGTCTCGATCTGCATCCGGATCTTGCGGGTGACCAGGTACGACCCGCCGGTCATCCAGTCGGGCCCGTCGCCCGGCTGGGCCCAGAGTTGCTCGCGGAGCAGGTTGGCGTCCTCGGCCTTGAGGTTGGCGGTGCCGTCCTTGAAGCCGAACAGGTTGCGCGGGGTGGCCTGGTCCCGCGACGTCGACGAGGTACGCCCGAAGCCGAGCTGCGACCAGCGGACGCTGACCGCGCCCATGCCGATCCGGGCCAGGTTACGGATGGCGTGCACCGCCACCTGCGGGTCGTTGGCGCAGGCCTGGACGCAGATGTCGCCGCCGGAGAGCTCCGGCTTGAGCGCGTCCCCGGCGAAGTGCGGCAGGTCGGCGAGGGCGGCGGGCCGCCGGTCGGCGATGCCGAACCGGTCCTGGCCCTGGGCGTCGCGGAACAGCGTCGGGCCGAAGCCGACGGTGAGGGTGAGCTGCGACGGCGGCAGCCCGAGCGCCTCGCCGGTGTCGTCCGGCGGGGCCTCCGGCATGCCGGCGACGGCGCCGATCAGCCCGGCGTCCCTGCCGGTGGTCATCCGGGCCGCGGCGGCGGTCCACTCCTGCAGCAGCGCGACCAGCTTCGCCCGGTCCCGGGTGATGACGTCGAACGCGACGAAGTGCAGGCGGTCCTGGGCGGGGGTGGTGATGCCGGCCTGGTGCTCGCCGTGAAACGGCACCGCCCCGGCGGCGGTGTCGGTGGCGACCGCGTGGGTGCCGCCGCCGATCAGGGCGCCCGCGCCGGCCGCCACCCCGGCCACGCCGGCGGCGCCGACCCCGGCCAGGGTGATGGCCCGCCGCCGGGACAGGGTGGCCCGGGGCGGCGCCTCGGCGGACGCGGCCTCGCTGCCCTGCTCGCTCGTCATCGCTCGACCTCCCGGCCCGGTCGTCACCGGGCGACGACCGCGGCGACCTTGCTGATCGGTTCGGCCAGCGCGTTGATGCTGTCCGACAGCTCCTTCAGCTCGGCCTTGCTGAGTTGGTTGTGCAGCTTCCAGCCGTCACCGGCCCGGTGCTTGCCGAGCGTGGTCGCCACGTTGGCGAACTCGGTGTCGAGCTGCTTGACCAGCTCCGGCGAGCGCTGCTCCAGGGCCGGGCGCAGCGCCGCGATGGCCGCCTTGGAGCCCTCCAGGTTGGCGTTGAAGTCCCAGAGGTCGGTGTGCGAGTAGCGCTCCTCCTCGCCGGTGATCTTGCCGCTGGCGACCTCGTCGAGCAGCGCCTTGGCACCGTTGGCCAGCTGGAGCGGGCTGAGCTTCTCGGCGTTCGCCCGGTCCACGATCGCCTTCACGTCGACGAGGAGCTGGTCGGCGACCGGGCCGTCCTTGCTGATGTCGCCGGTCGTCCAGAGGTCCTTCTCGAGCCGGTGGAAGCCGGTCCACTCCATGCCCTCCTCGACGACCTCCTCCCGGCCGTCGATCTTCGGGTCGAGGTCACCGAAGCTCTCCGCGACCGGCTCGATCCGCTCCCAGTAGGTGCGGGCCACCGGGTACAGCGCCTTGGCCCTGGCCACGTCGCCGGCCTTGACCGCGGCCACGAACTCCTCGGTCCTGGTCAGCAGCGCGCCGGTCTGGCTCTGGACATACCGCTGGTAGCTGGCGGTGGCCTGGCTCAGCGCGGCGTCGGGCGCCACGCTCGCGGCGGTGCCGGTGACCTTCAGCGCCCCCCGGATGCCCCGGCCGCTCATCCCCGGCTTGCAGGCCGTCTCGTACGTGCCGGCGGTCAGTTCGACTCGCAGCTCACGGCTCAGCCCGGGGGCGATGTTCTCCACCTCGCCCATCACCCGGTCACCGGCTGCGTAGACGTAGAACTCGTTGACCTTGGACCCGGAGTTGGTGATCGTGAAGGTCACCTGGCCGGCCTCGACCTCGGTCACGCCGACCTCGCAGGCGCTGTCGGTGGCCTTGACCGCGATCGGCCCGCCACTCTTGGCGTCCTTCTCGTCGCCGCCGCCCCCGCAGCCGGTCAGGCCGGCGACGGCGAGCAGCCCGGCGGCGGTGGGCACGACGAATCGGCTGGTACGCATCGGTGCGTGTCTCCTCGGGAAGCGGGCGGTCAGGCGGGCTGCACGGGACCGGCGGGGGCTTCGGCGACGGCCTTCGCCGCCTCGGCCGGCTTGGCGGCGGGCTGGCCCGGCTTGGCGGCGGGCTGGCCCGGCTTGCGCAGGAAGAGCACCATCACCGGCACCGCGTACGCCACCCAGGCGACCATCTCGAGCAGGCTCGGCGTGGGCGTGATGTTGAACATGCCGCTCAGCAGGGCCGCGTACCAGGTGCTCGGGTCGAGCACCCCGGAGATGTCGAAGGCGTGGGTGCTCAGGCCGGGCAGCACATCGGCCTCCTGGAAATCGTGCACGCCGTACTTGAAGATGCCGGCGGCGACCAGGATCAGCAGCGCCCCGGTCCAGGTGAAGAACTTGCTCAGGTTGAGCTTGAGGGCGCTGCGGTAGAGCAGGAAGCCGATCACCACGGCGGTGAGGATGCCGCCGACCAGCGCGAACAGCGCGCTGCGGCCCGCGCCGCCGGCCGCGCTCTGCGCCGCGGAGTAGAAGATCAGGGCGGTCTCCAGGCCCTCCCGGATGACCGCGAGGAACGCCATGCCGGTCACCGCGAACGCGCCGACGGCGAGCGCCTCGCTGAGCTTGCCCCGCAGCTCACCGGCGATGCTCCGGGCGGCCTTACGCATCCAGAAGATCATCCAGGTGACGAAGACCACGGCGGCGACCGAGGTGACGGCGTCGAAGAGCTCGCGCTCCCGAGAGGTGTTGAGCAGCGTGGCCGAGGTGTACTCGATCATCCAGCCGAAGAACACCGACAGCGCCACGGCCAGGCCGACGCCGAGCCACACGTGCGGCAGCCGGTTGCGGCGGTCCGACTTGACCAGGAACGCGACCAGGATGCTGACCACCAGGGTCGCTTCCAGGCCCTCTCGCAGGCCGATCAGGTACGTGGCGAACATCGGTACTCCGTGATTGGTTAGGCACGCCTCAGCTAAGTTAGGGCAGCCATACCTTCCTCCTCGTACGGCAGGACGTCAAGTCGTTCACGACAACGTCACCCGGTCCGCGTACCGACCGGTGCCCCGCGTACGCGAAGGGGACCGGGACGGCCGCGCGGCGGCCGACCCCGGTCCCCTCCGGGTGTCGCTCAGTACCGGTAGTGCTCCGGCTTGAACGGGCCCTCCTGCGGCACGCCCAGGTAGGCGGCCTGCTCCTTGGTGAGGGTGCTCAGCTTCGCGCCGAGCGCGCCCAGGTGCAGCCGGGCGACCTTCTCGTCCAGGTGCTTGGGGAGCACGTACACGCCGACCGGGTACTCCTCGGTCTTGGTGAAGAGCTCGATCTGGGCGATCGTCTGGTTGGCGAACGAGTTGGACATCACAAAGCTCGGGTGCCCGGTCGCGTTGCCCAGGTTCAGCAGGCGCCCCTCGGAGAGCACGATGATGGCGTGGCCGTCGTCGAACTTCCAGAGGTCGACCTGCGGCTTGATGTTCTCCCGGGTGACGTCCGAGCGCTTCGCCAGGCCGGCCATGTCGATCTCGTTGTCGAAGTGGCCGATGTTGCCGACGATGGCCTGGTGCTTCATCCGGGCCATGTGCTCGTTGCTGATGACGTTGAAGCAGCCGGTGGCGGTGATGAAGATGTCCGCCTGCTCGACCACGTCGTCCAGCGTCGAGACCTGGTAGCCGTCCATCGCCGCCTGGAGCGCGCAGATCGGGTCGACCTCGGTCACCACGACTCGGGCGCCCTGGCCGCGCAGCGACTCGGCACAGCCCTTGCCCACGTCGCCGTAGCCGAGCACGACGGCCATCTTGCCGCCGATCAGCACGTCGGTGGCCCGGTTGATGCCGTCGATGAGCGAGTGCCGGCAGCCGTACTTGTTGTCGAACTTGCTCTTGGTCACCGAGTCGTTGACGTTGATGGCCGGGAAGAGCAGGCTGCCGTTGCGGTGCATCTCGTAGAGCCGGTGCACGCCGGTGGTGGTCTCCTCGGTGACGCCCTTGATACCGGCGGCGATCCGCGTCCAGCGCTGGCCGTCCTCGGCGAGCGAGCGGTGCAGCAACTGGAGGATGACCGCGTACTCCTCCGAGTCGGCGGACTCGACCGGCGGCACGACGCCGGCCTTCTCGAACTCGACGCCCTTGTGCACCAGCAGGGTGGCGTCGCCGCCGTCGTCTAGGATCATGTTCGGGCCGTGCCCGTCGGGCCAGGTGAGCACCTGCTCGGTGCACCACCAGTACTCCTCCAGGCTCTCGCCCTTCCACGCGTACACGGGGACGCCGGCCGGGGCCTCGGCGGTGCCGTTCGGGCCGACGACGATCGCGGCGGCGGCGTGGTCCTGAGTGGAGAAGATGTTGCACGACGCCCAGCGGACCTGCGCGCCGAGCGCGACCAGGGTCTCGATGAGGACGGCGGTCTGGATGGTCATGTGCAGCGAGCCGGTGATGCGGGCGCCGGCGAGCGGCTGGGCGTCGGCGTACTCGCGCCGGATCGCCATCAACCCGGGCATCTCGTGCTCGGCGAGCCGGATCTCCTTGCGCCCGAACTCGGCGAGCGACAGATCCGCCACCTTGTAGTCGCCCTCGGCGAGGGTGCTCGGCCGGACTCCGGACGACGCGCCGCTGGGGGCCGCCGGGAGGGTGCTGGTCATGGAAGCTCCTGTCGAACGATGTGCTGCGCAGCCTTCCACCTTACGCGCGTGGAGTCCGGCGGCCGGGCCCGGTTGGCCGAGAAACCGCGCCCGGGTCGGCGGACAGCGCACGGGGCGGTCGGTCGTGAACGGACTCTCCGCCCACGGCCCGGCCGCCCCGTGCATCCCCCCGGTTTGGTTCCCCGCGTGTCGCCGAGACCTTCGTCGCGACAACGCTGCGTACCCACAGAGTCACACTGCGCAAGGCCGACGTCAAGCTATTCCGGGAAAGTCGGACTCGCCCCTCTGCTGCGGCGGCCCCGCCCCGGAACCCGTCGGATCAGCGCAGGCCGCAGGTGGCCACGTACGCCTCGCCCTCGCCGCCGATGACCAGCGGGCCACCGGACGCGGTGCCCACCGCCGCCTGCCCCGGTTCGAGGGTGACCGTGCCCATCCCGTCGTCCACGGCGAGCCGGCCGGCCCGGCAGAGCACCACCCGCGGCCCCGGCAGCGCCAACCGCGCCCCCGGACCGCCGGCCGTCAACTCGACCCGGTGCAGCGCGAAGTCCTCGACCGGCACCGGCCAGGTCACCACCCCGGGCGCCACCGGAAGCGGCGCGATCACCGGCTCGTCGAGCACCTCGAACCGCAGCACCCGCAGCAGCTCGTCCACGTCGACCCGCTTCGGCGTGAGGCCACCGCGCAGCACGTTGTCACTGGCCGCCATGATCTCCACGCCGGTGCCCCGCAGATAGGCGTGCAGGTTGCCGGCCGGCATCCAGATCGCCTCGCCCGGCGCCAGCCGGACGTGATGCAGCAGCAACGCCACCAGCACCCCCGGGTCGGCCGGGTAGTCGACCGCCAGGCCGCGGGCCAACGACGCGTCCGGCCCGCCGGC